>NZ_JBJGYO010000031.1:0-39387 GCF_054050035.1 Geodermatophilus sp. SYSU D00815
GGCTGGGCGCGCGCCGGGGCGGCGCCGCCCCGGTCCGCGCCCCCCCCCCGCCCCCCCCCCCCCCCCCCCCCCGCCTGGCCGGCCGCGGACGGCCGCGACAGACTCGGGGCAGGCGTCAGGGACGACGAAGCGCGAGGAGCGCCGATGACCGGTTACCAGCCCGCCCATCCGGAGAGCGTCTTCACCTACGGCGCGCCGCAGCTGAAGTTCGGCCCCGGCGCCGCCGACGAGATCGGTCACGACCTGGCGCAGACCGGCGCGCGCCGGGTGCTCGTCGTCACCGACCCCGGCGTGGCCGCCACCGGCACCCCGCAGCGGGTGGCCGAGCGGATCACCGGCGCCGGCATCGAGGCGCACGTGTTCGACGGCGTGCACGTGGAGCCGACCGACGAGAGCCTGCAGGCCGCCGTCGCCTGGGCCCGCGAGCACGGCCCCTGGGACGCCATCGTCGCGGTCGGCGGCGGGTCGAGCATCGACACCGCCAAGGCGGTCGACCTGCTCACCACCAACCCCGGTGAGCTCATGGACTACGTGAACCGGCCGGTGGGCGGCGGGCGCGCGCCGGAGAACCCGCTCAACCCGCTGATCGCCGTCCCCACCACCACCGGCACCGGCTCGGAGAGCACCACGATCTGCGTGCTCGACGTGCTCGCCCTGAAGGTGAAGACCGGCATCAGCCACGCCCGGCTGCGGCCGACGCTGGCCGTCATCGACCCCTCGCTCACGCTGACCCAGCCGGCCGGGGTGACCGCGGCGGCGGGGATGGACATCCTCTGCCACGCCTTGGAGAGCTACACCTCCCGGCCGTACACGACCTTCGAGCGCAAGAAGCCCGAGGAGCGGGTGCCCTACTGCGGCGCCAACCCGATCGCCGACATGTGGTCGGAGAAGGCGCTGAGCCTGCTCGCCGAGAGCTTCCGCCAGGCCGTGCGCGAGGGCTCCGACGAGCAGGCGCGGGCCAGCATGGCGATGGCCGCCACGTTCGCCGGCATGGGCTTCGGCAACGCCGGCGTGCACATCCCGCACGCGAACGCCTACCCGATCGCCGGCCGGGTCAAGGACTTCCACCCCAAGGACTACCCGCCCGACGAGCCGATGGTGCCGCACGGGATGTCGGTGGCGCTGACCGCGCCGGAGGCCTTCCGGTTCACCTTCGACGCCGCTCCCGACCGGCACCTCCGGGCCGCGCGGCTGCTCGACCCGCGGGCCGAGGAGCCGGCCGACCCGGCCGAGCACCTGCCGCGGGTCCTCACGGCGCTCATGCGCGACATCGACATCCCGGCCGGGATCGGCGCGGTCGGCTACGACGAGGGCGACGTCGACGACCTGGTCGACGGGGCGATGAAGCAGCAGCGGCTGCTGGCCACCGCGCCGAAGGAGGTCACCGCCGACGACCTGGCGACGATCTTCCGCCGCTCGATCACGCTCTGGTGACCCCGGCGGCGCGGAAGTCGTAGGACCACCGTCCAGCAGCGCGCCGCCCCGCCCACCTGCTGTGCTGTCCTGCGGACGCGGCGGCAGGGGAGGTGGGCGACGGTGCCCGAGGAGGACACGGCCGAGGAGGGGGACGACCCGCAGCGGCTGGTGTGCGTCACGCCGCTCACGCCGGGCCTGGGCATCGACACGCTGGTCAGCGCCTTCGGCATGCTCGCCGGCGACCTGCCCGGCCTGCTCCTGCACGTGATCGGCGAGGGGCCGCTCGAGGGCGCCCTGCGGGAGCACGTCCGCGGCCTGGCGCTGGAGGACCGGGTCCACCTGCACGGCGGGCCCTCCCTGCCGCCCGGGGACGGCTGGCGCGCGGTCGTGCTGCCGCGGCGGGTCGAGGACCCCGACCTCGCGCCGGCGGTGCTGCTCGACGTCTACCCCGACCCCGGGCCGGGGCGCCGGTGCCGCGTGGTCGCCGCGCCCGACGACCCCGCGGGGCTGGCCACCGCCCTCCTCGTCGCCCTGCCCGCCGCACCGGCGGCCTCCGCACCGGCCCCGAGCGCCACCCGGCGCCCCTGGCGGCGCCGCCCGGCGTCCGCCTCCCCCACCCGCTGCCCCGTCTGCCGCGGCCCCGCGCCGCGGTCGACCCCCTGGTTGTGGGGTACGTGACCGCTTGCGCACCGAGGGCTCACGGTCTGCGATGACGGTGAGGCCGGTCGACCGCGGCCGCCAGGAGCGGGAGGGGGGCGCCGTGGAGGAGCGGACCGCCCTGCTGACCCCGCCGCGGAGCCGGCGCGCCGTGTCGTGGTGGACGACGCTGGCCGAGGGCTACCCGACCGGGGCCGGCCGCGCGCTGCCCTCGACCCGCCGGGTGGTCGCCCGCTTCGCCGCGGCGAACCTGGTCGCCGTCGCGGCGCTGCTCCTCGGCAGCGTCCTCGCCAGCCAGCAGGCGGCGGAGCGCGAGGCGCTCACCGACGCCCGGCAGCGCACCGACACGATCGCCGCCCTGGTGGTGGACTCCACCGTCGAGCCGCTGCTGCAGGGCCCGCCCGCCCCGGCGACGGTCGCCCAGCTCGACGAGGTCCTCGGCGCCCCGCTGGCGGAGCTGGGCGTCGTGCGGGTCAAGATCTGGACGCGCGACGGCACGGTCGTCTACTCCGACGAGGAGCGGCTGATCGGCAGCGTCTTCCCGCTCGGGACGGAGGAGCTCGCGGTGCTGGACGAGGGCGGGACGCGCGCCGACGTCAGCGACCTCAACCGCGAGGAGAACCGGTTCGAGCGGGCGCCCAGCGGCAAGCTGCTCGAGGTCTACCGGGCCATCGGGCCGGAGGACCGCCCCCTGGGCCTGGAGACCTACTGGTCCTACGACGTCGTCAGCGAGCGGCAGAAGGAGATCCTGTGGCGCTTCGCGCCGATCTCCGTCGCCGTCCTGCTCACCTTCCTGCTGGTGCAGGCGCCGCTGGCGCACCGGATGGTCCGCCAGCTGCGCGCCGGCCAGCGGGAGCGGGAACTGCTGCAGCAGCGCGCGCTGGACGCCTCGGTCGAGGAGCGCCGGCGGATCGCCGGCAGCCTGCACGACGGCATCGTCCAGGACGTCTCCGCGTCGGCGCTGCTGGTCGCGCAGGCGGCCGACCGGCTCGGCCGGCGGGGCGACCGCGACGCCGCCGGCGTCCTGGCGTCGGCGGCGGTGGCGCTGCGCGAGTCGGTGGGCTCGCTGCGCTCGCTGCTGGTGGAGATCTACCCGCCGCACCTCGACGTCGCCGGGCTGCCGGCGGCGCTGGCCGACCTGGCCGACCGCCTGCGCTCGCGCGGCGTCGACGTGCGGCTGCGCCTGGCCGAGCCGCTCGACGTCCCGCTGGAGACGGCCACCCTGGTGTTCCGGGTCGCCCAGGAGGCCCTCGTCAACGTGGCCAAGCACGCCGGCGCCTCGTCGGTCGACGTGACCCTCTCGGCGCCGCCCGGGCGGCTGGTCCTGGACATCACCGACGACGGCAGCGGCTTCGACCTCCCGTCCGTGCGCGCCCGCGGCCGCTCCGGCCACCTGGGGCTCACCGTGCTCACCGACCTGGCCGTCGCCGCCGGCGCCCGGCTGGACCTGCGCACCGCACCCGGCGCCGGCACGCGCCTGCGGCTGGAGGTGGAGCGGCGGTGATCGACGTCCTGCTGGTCGACGACCACGCGCTGATGCGGGCCGGCCTGGCCGGGCTGATCTCCGCCGCCGGCGACATGCGGGTGGTGGGGACGGCGGACAACGGCGCCCGGGCGCTCGAGGCGGTGGCGGCGGTGGCGCCCGACGTCGTCCTCATGGACCTGTCCATGCCGGTGCTCGACGGGGTGGCGGCGACCGCCCGGATCACCGAGCGCCACCCCGAGGTGGCCGTCCTGGTGCTCACCTCGTTCTCCGACCGGGAGCGGGTGCGCGACGCGCTCGACGCCGGCGCCGTCGGCTACGTCCTCAAGGACACCGACCCGGCCGACCTGCTGGAGTCGATCCGGTCGGTGGCGCGCGGCGACTCCCCGCTGGACCCCCGGGTGGCCCGGACCGTCCTGCGCGACCGCCGGGCGGCCTCTCCCGCCGCCGACCTCACCGAGCGCGAGCAGCAGGTGCTCGCCCTGGTCGGGCAGGGCATGGCGAACAAGCAGATCGCCCGGGCGCTGGGCATCCGGGAGGGCACCGTCAAGGCCCACCTCACGAGCGTGTTCCAGCGCATCGGCGTCCGTGACCGCACCTCCGCGGCGCTGTGGGCGCGGACGAACCTGCCGGAGCCGGAACCCTCCCCCAGGCAGCCCTGACCTCAGCGGGAGGATGTCCCCGTGACACAGGGGCGGGCGGACGACGGGGCGGGTCTGGTCGAGGCGCTGCGGCGGGCCGGCCTCGAGGACGTCGACGGCTCCGGCCTCGCCCGCGCGCTCTACTCCTCCGACGGCTCCCTCTACCGCGTGCTGCCGCGCGCCGTCGTCCGGCCCCGCCACCCCGACGAGGTGGTGGCGGCCCTGGCGGTCTGCCGCGAGCTGGGGGTCCCGCTCACCGCCCGCGGCGCGGGCACCTCGATCGCCGGCAACGCCGTCGGGCCGGGGGTGGTGCTCGACACCAGCCGGCACCTCACCGGCGTCCACCGGATCGACGCCGAGGCGGGGACGGCGGTCGTCGACCCCGGCGTGGTGCACGCCGCGCTGCAGGCGGCCGCCCGGCCGCACGGGCTGCGCTTCGGCCCCGACCCGAGCACGCACAACCGCTGCACCGTCGGCGGGATGATCGGCAACAACGCCTGCGGCTCGCGCGCCCTGGGCTACGGGCGGACGTCGGACAACGTCGTGGCCCTCGACGTCGTCACCGGCGCCGGCGAGCGGCTGTCGCTGACGCCGGGCTCCGGCGGCGGCGTGCTCGACCGGCTGCGCGACCTCGTCGCCGCCGAGCTGGCCACGATCCGCACCGAGCTGGGCCGGTTCGGCCGGCAGGTGTCCGGCTACTCGCTGGAGCACCTGCTGCCCGAGCGCGGGTTCGACGCCGCGCGGGCGCTGGTGGGCAGCGAGGGCACGCTCGCCCTGGTGCTGGGCGCCACGGTGCGGCTGGTCGCCGACGCGCCGGTGCGGGGGCTCGTCGTCCTGGGCTACCCCACGATGGCCGACGCCGCCGACGCCACCCCCGGCCTGCTGCCGCACGGGCCCACCGCGGTGGAGGGCCTCGACGCGCGGATCGTGCAGCGGCTGCGCGACGTCCCCGCCGCGGTCGTGCCCGACCTGCCGCGGGGCGAGGGCTGGCTCGTCGTCGAGCTGACCGGCGACACGGTCGCCGAGGTGGAGGCGAAGGCGCGCGGCGTCCTGGCCGACGCCGGTGCGCTGGACTCCCTCGTGGTCACCGACCCGGCGCACGCGGCGGCGATCTGGCGGATCCGCGAGGACGGCGCCGGGCTGGCCGCGCGGACCCCCGACGGCCGGCCCGCGCACGCCGGCTGGGAGGACGCCGCCGTCCCGGTGGGGTCGCTCGGCGGCTACCTGCGCGGCTTCGAGGAGCTGCTCGCCGCGCACGACCTGCAGGGGGTGCCCTACGGCCACTTCGGCGACGGCTGCGTGCACGTGCGGATCGACTTCCCGTTCGGCCGCGAGCCCGACCGCGGCCGCGCCGCCTACCGGGCGTTCGTCGAGGACGCCGCCCGCCTGGTGGCCGCGCACGGCGGCTCCATCTCCGGCGAGCACGGCGACGGGCGGGCGCGCAGCGCGCTGCTGCCGACCATGTACTCCCCCGCCGCGATCGCGCTGTTCGAGCGGGTGAAGGGGCTGTTCGACCCCGACGACGTGCTCAACCCCGGGGTGCTGGTGCGCCCGGCGGCGTTCGACGAGGCCGTGCGGGTCACCGAGGCGCCGCGGCTGCGCACCGGCCTGGCCTTCGCCTACCCGCACGACGGCGGCGACTTCTCCTCGGCGGTGCACCGCTGCACCGGCGTCGGCAAGTGCCGGGCCGACCTGCAGGCCGCCGGCGGCGTGATGTGCCCGTCCTGGCCGGCCACCCGGGAGGAGAAGGACACCACCCGCGGCCGGGCCCGGGTGCTGCAGGAGATGCTCGCGCCGGGCGGGCCGGTGCGCGACTGGCGCGCGCCGGAGGTGCACGCCGCGCTGGACCTGTGCCTGTCGTGCAAGGGCTGCTCACGGGACTGCCCGACCGGCGTCGACATGGCCACCTACAAGGCCGAGGTGCTGCACCAGACCTACCGGCGCCGGCTGCGCCCGCGGTCGCACTACACGCTGGGCCGGTTGCCGTTCTGGGCCGACCTGGCCGCGCGGGCGCCCCGGGTGGTGAACGCGGTGATGGGGTCGCGGCTGGGCGGCGCGGTGGCCAGGTGGTCGGCGGGCATGGACGGCCGCCGCGAGCTGCCGCCGTTCGCGCCGCGGACCTTCCGCTCCTGGTGGGCCGCGCGCCCACCCGCCGCCGGCGACGGCGCCCCGGTGGCGCTGTGGGTGGACTCGTTCACCGACCACTTCGCCCCGTCGGTGGCCGAGGCCGCGGTGGCCGTGCTGGAGGACGCCGGCTACCGGGTGCAGGTGCCGGGCGCCGACACCTGCTGCGGCCTGACCTGGATCACCACCGGCCAGCTCGGCGCCGCGGCGCGGGTGCTGGGGTCGACCGTGCGGGCGCTCGCGCCGCTGGCCGAGGCGGGCGTGCCGATCGTCGGCGTGGAGCCGTCGTGCACCGCGGTGCTGCGCGGCGAGGCGGCCGAACTGGTCGACGACCCGGCGGCCGCGCGCGTGAAGGCCGCCACCCGCACCCTGGCCGAGCTGCTCGCCGGCACCCCCGGCTGGGCGCCGCCGTCGCTGGACGGGCTGGAGGTGGTGGCCCAGCCGCACTGCCACCACGCCGCGGTGCTCGGCTGGTCGGCCGACGAGCGGCTGCTGCGCGCGGCCGGGGCGCGGGTCACCCGGCTGGGCGGCTGCTGCGGCCTCGCCGGCAACTGGGGTGTGGAGCGCGGCCACCACGACGTGTCGGTGGCCATCGCCGAGCAGCAGCTGCTGCCCGCCGTCCGCGACCTCTCCCCCGACGCCGTCGTCCTGGCCGACGGCTTCTCCTGCCGCACGCAGCTCGACCAGCTCGCCGGCCGCCGCGGCCTGCACCTCGCCGAGCTGCTGGCCGGGCGGCGCTGAGGTTCAGCCCCGTCCGGCGACCTCGGCCGGGGACCCGGTCCGGGGCCGGGCGGGGGGCCGCTGGCCGAGCAGGCCCCAGCTGACCACGCGGTAGCGGCCCAGCGTGCGCTCGAAGAGGACCGGCAGGCCGATGCCGGCGGCGAGGACGAGCCCGAAGAGGACGACGTCGTCGTGCACGCCGGCGCGCTCCAGGGCGATCCGCGCGGCCGCCGCGCCGAACACGTGGAGCAGGTAGATCCCGAACGCGTACCCGCCGAGCCAGGCCAGCGGGGCGCTGCACAGCGTCCGCCGCAGGAGGAACAGCGCCGTCAGGCCGGTCAGCCCCACGACCAGGCCGAGCAGGCGGTCGGCCGGCGCCGGGAGGGACGTCCCGGCCAGCAGCAGCCCGAGGCGCAGCGCGAACACGGCGGCGAAGGCGGGCAGCACCCCGACGAGCAGCCCCGGGCGGTCCAGGGCGCCGGCGAAGCGCCGCAGGCCCAGGCCGAGGAGGAAGAACGGCAGCAGGTGCGCGGCGGAGTTGATGCTGAAGACGTCGGCCGCCGGCGGCACACGCACGAGCAGGTCCAGCACGCAGGCGGCGGCGATCGCTCCGCCCCACGAGGACGGCCGGTCCAGCGCGCCGGTCGCGTCGAGCAGCCCGACGAGGACGAAGACCAGGAAGATCGCCTGCAGGAACCACAGGTGCTCGAACCCGTAGACCCCGACGCGCCAGAAGTCCGCCGGGTCCGGCCGCTGGTTGACGCCCGGCACGACCAGCTGCAGGGCGAACAGCAGCGCGCCGACGGTCACCAGCGGCACCAGCAGCCGGCGGACCTTGCCGACGACGAGCCGGCGGTAGCCGGGCCAGGCGGCGACCGGGCGGAGTGCGTACACGAAGCCGGAGATCGTGGTGAACAGCGGCATGCGGAGGTCCTCGAGCCCGACGTAGGCCAGCCGCCACAGGGAGTCGTCGCCCACCTGCAGGCCGCGCGTCGGGTCGGAGCCGATCACGTGGCCGGCGACCATCAGGACCACCGCCAGCCCGCGCAGCGACTGGACGGAGAGGTCCTTGCGCGCGGTCACCCGGCCGAGGCTAGGTCGCCCCGGAGGAGTGCGCCGGTGAACATCGGGTGAACGGTCAGCCCTCGGGCGGCGGGTCGAGTTCCTGGAACACCGTCACGTGCAGCCCGGCGGGTGCGTCGAGCCGGGCGTTGAGCGAGCGCCACGGGGTCTCGGTGGGCGGGGCGACGACGTCGGCGCCGGCTCCGGCGAGCTCCTCGGTCACCCCGACGGCGTCGTCGACCTCGAACGCGACGCGCATCCTCGGGGCGACCGGGCGGCCGACCTCCACCTCGTCGATGTAGCGCTTCTGGGCGGGGTTGGCCAGCTCGAGCGTCGCCCGGCCGGCGTCGAGGATGGTCACGTGCGCCCCGCCGGGGGCCTCGAAGGCGCCCTCCGCCGGCATCCCGAGCACGTCGCGGTAGAACCGGACGGCCTGCTCGTAGTCCTCGGCCTCGACCACCAGGCGCAGCTGGCGCACGCGTCCGTCTCCCACGGGACCGGAGTCTGGACCACGCCGCCACCCCGGATCTACCGTTGTCGGCGTGCCCGAGTGGCTCACCGTCGAGGTGCTCGACGCCGGTTCCGGGGCCACGGCCTTCCCGGCGTCGCTGTGGCAGCACGCCCACGGCAACGACCTGGTCGAGGCCGCGGTCACCCACGGCGCCCTCTACTGGGAGTGGCACGAGACCCGCTGGGGCGTCGTCCTGGAGCTGGTCTTCCCCGACGACGAGCGGCTGGAGCGCTTCCGCGACCTGCCCGCCGTCCGCGCGGCCCTCGACGCCGTCCCCGACCGGGTGAGCGGCCTGCTGGTCTACCGCGGGCGCGGCGGCGGGGCCGGGTCCCCGGTCCCCCGCCGGCCGCGGCCGAAGCCGGTGGCCGGCGCGGCGGGGTGGCCGGAACCCGACGAGTTCCGGTTCCTCGCCGCCGAGCACGGCTCCGCCGACCTGCCCGAGGACCGGCGCCCCGCCTGAGGGGCATCCCGCCCGTGGCGGGCGAGGGGGTCAGCGGCGCCTGGTCCTCATGTCGTCGACGCAGGTGGCGGTCGACCGCAGCTTGCGGTAGCCGAGGCCGGCGGCGTCGAGGTGCTCGATGGCGGCGAGCTCGCCGGTGGTCCGCGCCTCGTCCTCCTCGCCCGGTCCGGCGGGCACCCGCACGAGCACGCGGTGCGAGAAGGCGGCCAGCCGCTCGTCGTAGGTGAGGGTGCCCGCCGGGGTGAACTCCGCCACGAAGAGGTCGTGCCGGGCGGCCTCGGCGCGCAGCCGGGTGCGTTGCCGGTCGTCCAGGCCGGCGAAGACCCCTCGGACGACGACTCGGTAGGTGCGGTCGGACACGGCGGGGGACGCTAGCCCGCCGGTCGTCGGCGCGCGAGCGAGTTCCCTCCGGCCCCCGCCCGTCAGGCCGCGGCGTCGCGCCGGGCGCGGGCGGCGGCGACCACGTGCGGGGCCAGCGCCCGCGCGATCAGCGCGTAGCCGGCCGACGAGGGGTGGAAGCGGTCGGCGGAGAACAGCGCCGGGTCGGCGGAGAAGGCCCCCGCCACCTGCGGGCCGATGTCGGCGAACGCCACGCCGGCCGCGCGGGCCACCTCCTCCTGCTGCCGCTGCAGCAGCGAGCAGGCCGCCTGGACGACGGGGCGGAAGGCCGGTGGCACGAACGGCACGATCGACATGTCCGGCGCCGGGACGACGACCACGTCGCTGCCCGCCGCCCGGAGGCCGGCCACCGCCGCGGCCAGGGAGCGGGCGGCGTCGGCCGGCGGCACGAAGCGCGCGAGGTCGTTGGCGCCGATCACCACGACGGCGAGGTCGATGCCCAGCGGCGTGGCCCGGCGCACCTGCGCGGCCAGGTCGGCCGAGACCGACCGCGGGACGGCGAGGACGTGCAGGTCGACGGCGAAGCCCTCGGCGGTCAGGGCGGCGGCCAGCCGGGGGCCGAGCCGATCGCCGGGGTGCCGGGCGCCCTGGCCGTAGCCGATGGAGTCGCCCAGGACGGCCAGCCGGAGAGGAACGGGTGCCACGGCTGTCCATTACCCCACGGAAAACGCGCCGGTGCCCGGGCGGTGAGCCCGCCCGGGCACCGGTCGGCCCCCGGCAGGAGGCAGGGTTCCTCCGTCAGGCGCGGGGGCCGCCCGCCGCGTAGATCACCTGGCCGGACACGAAGCCGGCGCCCTCGCTGACGAGGAACGACACCAGGTGCGCGATGTCCTCGGGCTGGCCGACGCGCTGGACCGGGATCTGCGCGGCGGCGCCCTTGACGAAGTCGTCGAACGGGATGCCCATGCGCTCGGCGGTCGCCCTGGTCATCTCGGTCTGGATGAAGCCCGGGGCGATCGCGTTGGCGGTGACGCCGAACTTGCCGAGCTCGATGGCCAGGGTCTTGGTGAAGCCCTGCAGGCCGGCCTTGGCCGTGGAGTAGTTGGCCTGGCCGCGGTTGCCCAGCGCCGAGACGCTGGAGAGGTTGACGATCCGGCCCCACTTCGCCTCGGTCATGTACTTCTGCGCCGCCCGGCTCATGAGGAAGGCGCCGCGCAGGTGCACGTTCATGACCGTGTCCCAGTCGGACTCGGTCATCTTGAACAGCATGTTGTCGCGGGTGACACCCGCGTTGTTGACCAGCACGACCGGCGGGCCCAGCTCGGCGGCCACCCGCTCCACCGCGGCGGTGACCTGCTCGCTGTCGCTGACGTCGGCCCCCACGGCCAGGGCCTTCCCGCCGGCGGCCTCGATGGCCTCCACGGTGCCCTTGGCCTGGCCCTCGTCCAGGTCCAGGACGGCGACGGCGAACCCGTCGGCGGCCAGCCGGATCGCGGTCGCGGCACCGATGCCGCGGGCCGCCCCGGTCACGACGGCCACGCGGGGGGCCGGGCTACCTGCCTCGCTCATCTAGAGGATCCCTTCGTCCGGAAGCCGGCCGCCGGGCTCCTCCGCCCGGTGCGGCCGCACGCTGCTCCCGACACGTTACGGGCGCACCACGTCGACCCTCGCGAAGCCCTCCTCGACCGACGGCGGCACCAGCCGCGCCCGGGTGGCGAGCACCCCGACGAGCGGCACGCGGGCCCGGCCCTCGCGGGCCTCGTTGCGCTCGAGGCAGGTCTCGGCCGGGGTGTCGAGCCAGACGGCCCGGACCGGCACACCGGCCGCGCGGGCCGCCGCGACCAGCGGCGCGCGCTCCTCCGGCGACGGGTTGGTGTTGTCCACGACCACGCTGCGGCCCTCGGCCAGCAGCTCGGCCACGACCCGGCGCTGGCGCGCCTCGCGCCGCCGGGCGTTGGGCCAGTGGTCCTTGCTGACGACGGCGTGGGTGCCGGCCAGGTGCGCGGCGACCCACGTGGACTTGCCGCAGCCCTGGAGCCCGACCATGACGACGAGCTCCCGGTCTCCGGCCACGACGGTCCCGGTCACCCGACCGGGCTCACGCCGGCTGGCGCAGCTGCGTCACCGCGGCGTCGTCGGGCAGCACGTCCTGCGCCGCGGGGTGCTCGACGAGGGCCAGCACCCGGTTGGCCATGAACCGCGCGGTGCGGACCGGTGTGCCGCCGCGGGTGGTCTCGGTGACCTCCACCAGCCCGCGGCCGTGGGTGATCTCCACCCGGCGGCCGGCCCGGGTGGCCTCGATGTCGTACGTGCGGGTGTCGTCACCGGCGTCGATGACGACCTCGACACGGTCGCCCTTCATGTGCTCCTCCTCGCTCGCCGGGCGGCGTGCCCACCCGACACCGGTGCAACGTAGCGAGGGGGTACGACATTCCGTTTCCGCAGCTCGGAGCGCGTGTCGGCGGTCAGTCGTGGTGGATCCGCCGGTGCGGGTGCAGGGCCCGGACCGAGGCCAGCGCGGCCCGCCGCGCGTGCGCCCGCCGGCGCGCCCGGGAGGTCCGGGGGGCCCGCGGCTCCTCGCGCAGGACCACGTCGAGCCAGTGCCCGCGCGGGTCGACGTCGACCAGCAGCGCCTTGACCAGGAGGGTGAGCGGGATGGCGAGCAGCGCGCCGAGCGCGCCGAGCGCCCACCCCCAGAAGAGCAGCGCGACGAACGTGACGGTCATCGACAGCCCCACCGAGTCGCCGACGAAGCGCGGCTGGATCAGCGTCTGGACGACGAAGTTGAGCACGGCGTACAGCACGACGACGGCGACGAGCTTGCCCCAGCCGCCGGCCAGCAGGGCGAGCAGCGCCGGCGGGATGAGCCCGAGCACGAAGCCGATGTTGGGCACGTAGTTGGTGATGAACGACAGCACGCCCCACAGCACGGCCGCCGGGACGCCCAGCAGCGCCAGCCCGATCGCGTCGCCGACGGCCACGACGAAGCCGAAGACGGTGCTGACCAGCAGGTAGCTGCGGGTGCCGCGGGCGAACAGGCCGAGCGCGATCGGCAGGTGCGGGCGCTCGGCGGCGACCAGCGCCAGCCGGCGGCCGAAGCCGCCCGACTCGATGGCGAGGAAGACCAGCGCCGAGAGCAGGAGCAGCAGCGTGCTGGCCGCGTCGGTGAGCCGGCTCAGCAGCCCGGTCGCCACGCCCACCAGCTGGCTGTAGTCGATGCCGCTGACCAGGTCGGAGAGCTGGCCGCTGACCACCCCGGCGTCGTTGAGGTCGAGGACGACGTCGTTGATCAGCACCTCGGCGCGGTCGGCGTAGTCGGGCAGCAGCGCCGCCAGCTGGGCGATGGAGAGCACGAGCAGGCCGACGAAGGCCAGCAGCACGGTCCACACGAGCACCAGCAGCACGGTGGCGCTGGCCCAGCGCGGCCAGCCGGCGCGCATCAGCCAGCTCTGCACGGGGGCGAGCGCGATGACGACCACCAGCGCCAGCAGCACGGGGGCGACCAGCCAGGAGATCTCGCGCAGGCCGGCGATCGCCACGGTCGCGCACGCCCCGCCGAGGAGCAGCAGCAGCCAGCGCGGCAGCCCGCCGGAGGTCGCCGGCAGCACCGGCGCGGACGCGTCGGGCACCGCGACGGCGACCCCGGGCTCGGCCGCGGGCACCTCCCGGCCCTCGGCGTCGCCGCCCGGGTCGGCCTCGGTGCCCGTTCCCGTGCTGCTCCCGGCGGCGTCCTCCTCGGCCGCCCCCGGGGACACCGCCGGCCGGGACGCCGCGGCGGACGCCTCGTGCGCCGGCGCCAGCCGGTGCCCGGGCAGGTTCGGCTGCGCGACCATGCTCCCCCCTCGTGCGGGCCGTCAGCTGCCGGCGCCGTCCAGCAGCGCCGTCATCGCCGGCAGGTCGAAGAACTGCGCCGTGAGCCGGGCGCTCTGCCCGCCGAGATCGGGGTCGGCCCCCGCGGCCAGCAGGGCGCGGACCGCCTCCTCCGACTGCCGGAACACGGCGGCGCCCAGCGCCGTCTGCCCGCGGTCGTTGACCCGGCCGTGGTCGGCCCCCCGCTCCAGCAGCGCCGCGACGGTGCCGGGGTGCCCGTGGTAGGCGGCCAGGATGAGCAGGGTGTCGCCCTTGTCGTTGGTCAGGTTCACCGGCACCCCGGCGTCGACGTACTCCACCAGCTGCTCGCTGGCCCCGGCGCGGGCCAGGTCGAACACCCGGTGGGCGAGCTCGAGGACGCCGGGATCGATCGGTTCGGACACGTGCAGCAGCCTAGGGGCGCCTCTGCGTGGCGACAGCCGGGACGGCGCACGCGCAGGTCAGCGCCCCGGCGACGCGGCGGCGACCCGGTCGGTCAGCGCCAGGACCCGCCGCCACACGTCGGCGCAGGCCTCCTCCCACTCCCCGAAGGCCCGGTCGAAGAAGGAGTGCGGCGCGCCGTCGTAGACCGCCGTCTCGACCTCCGCCCCGGCCGCGCGCATGGTCTCGGCGAGCGCCAGCTGCTCCTCGACCGGGGTGGCCGCGTCGGCGCCGGCGATGAGCATGAGCGTGGGGCGGTGCGCCCGCTGCGCGGCGTCGCCCACCATCGACGGCCGGCCGTAGAAGCCGACGCAGGCGGCGAGGTCGAGGTCGCCGCCGCTCTGCCGCCAGGAGTGGCTGCCGCCGAAGCAGAACCCGACGGTGACCACCGGCAGGTCGGGCCGGGTGCGCCCGCGCAGGTACTCGATCGCGGCGGCGAGGTCGGCGTCGATGGACTCCGGGCGGGTCTGCGGGATGTGCGCCTGCCACTCGAAGTCGGCGCCGCGGGTGCCGGGGCCGCCGCACGGGCCCGCCGTCCGCCCGAACCAGTCGAGGGCGACCGCCGGCAGCCCGGCCTCGGCGAACCGCTCGGCCAGGGCGACGTAGTAGGGGTGCAGCCCGCGGATGTCGGGCAGCAGGACGACGCCCACCCGCGGTTCCCCAGCCGGCGCGGCGTAGGCGGCGGAGAACTCGGTGCCGTCGGCCGAGACGAGGGTCAGGGTGCCGCGCTCGGCGACGTCCCCCGACCGGGGCGACGCGGGCGGGCGGCTGTCGTGGTCGTGGCACACGGGAGGTCCCTACCCGCGGCTCAGTCGGCCGCCGCCTCGGGGGCCTCGGCGTCCCCGCCGAAGATCCGCGCGGCGACCTCCCGGCGGGCCCGCGTGAGCCACTCGTGCTGCCGGTCGGCCTGCGCGATCAGCCGGTCCAGCTCGGCCTTGTCGAGGCGCCCGTCCACCTCGGCGACCTCGCGGAGCGTCTCGAAGCCGCTGCGCTTGGCGCGCACGGCCGAGGCGAGGAACTCGAACTCGACCAGGTCCGACAGCGGCGAGCGGGACAGCAGCCGGCCGTTGAGCTTGGCCCGCGACAGCTTCTCCCCCACCCACAGCGCCGCCTGCTTGTACGAGCGCACGGGGAAGCCGACCGCCCGCATCTGCGTCTCCAGCGAGTCGTTCTCCTCGCGCAGCTCGGCGAGCAGCTGGGTCAGCGGACCCTCGTAGGCGGTGCCCCGGTGGACACCGAGCATCCGCTTGACCAGCTCCATCCCGCCGACCGAGGCGGCCAGGTGGTCGTTGGTGTAGATCGCGAGCAGGTCGGGGTTGCGGATGGCACCGGTGGCGGGCGATTCGGACACGGTGCCATCTTCGCCGCGGGGTGATCACCCCGCGCGTTCAGCCGCGCAGCAGGGCGACGACGCCGACGCAGGCGACCGCCCACAGGGCGCTGGCCAGCGTGCCGAGGATGAAGCGCTCGGCGGCCGCGGAGACCTTCAGCTCGGCGAACCGGCCCAGGCCCTTGACCGCCAGGACCAGCGCCAGCCCCTCCGGCCAGCCGGCCAGCAGGGTGCCGGCGACCGCGGCCCGCTCGAGCACGCCGATCCAGGCGCCGCCGCGCAGCACCTCCGGATCGGCCGGCCCGCCCGCGGCTCCCGCGTCGGTCGGGTCGGCCGAGCGCAGCACCGCCGTCGCCACCGGTCCGCCGCCGGCCACCGCGGCGCAGAAGGCCAGCACCACCGTCGCCCGCAGCACGCCGTCGGACGGCGGGCCGGCCGCCCACGCGAGCACGGCGGCGAGGCCGAGCGACAGCACCGGCACGGCCGCCGTCCAGGCCGGCCGGAACCGCTCCCCCAGCGCGGTCAGCGCGGCGCCGCCGACGACGGTCAGCGAGACCAGGACCAGGACGGCGACGACCACGGCGCGCCCCTCTCAGCCCGCGGCCCGGGCGAGCAGCCGGGCCGCCGTCGGGCGCAGGTCGCGCTCCAGCTCCCACATGCCGGCGGCGAGCCGCTGGCCCACCGCCTGCCGGGAGATGCCGAGGGCGGCGGCCGCGTCGGACTGCGTCCGCCCCTGCTCGATCAGGTCGATCGCCTCCCATGCCTGCTGGCTGCGGCGCTCCACCAGGGCGGCCAGGGCGGTGAGCACCGCCTGGGCGTCGGCCGCCTCCGGGGGCACGGCGCCGCGCACGGCCAGCCGGAAGGGGCGCTGCTTGGCCGCGTCGATCGCCCGCCGGGCGGCCAGGTACGCGGGCCCCGACCCGGCCCGCGTGCTGTCGGGCAGGGGGGTCTGCACCGGCCCGGCGCCCACGCCGATGCTCCAGCCGCCCAGGCGCAGCAGGACGAGCACGGCGCCGACCACATCGGCGGGCTCGGCGAGCAGGCCCTGGAACTCGTCGCCGGCGGTGCGCTCGAACGGCAGCAGCACCGGCACGCCGGCGGCGTCGAGCTGCCGCAGCGCGTCGCCGACCCGGTCGGGGCCGCGCCGGCTCGCCCGCTGGTCGACGGTCAGCACGTACGGCACCGCGCAAGCCTGACAGCTTTCCTCGACCGAAGCAAGGATCAGAGCTTGTCAACCACCTCGGGTGGGAACCCCCCCGTGGCGATCGGTCCCCACCCGGTGACGGTGATGCGCAGCAGCGACTTGCCCTGCCGCACCATCGCGGCGCGGTACTCGTCCCAGTCCGGGTGCTCGCCGCTGATCACCCGGAAGTACTCCACGAGCGGCTCCAGCGCCTCCGGGAGGTCGAGCACCTCGGCCTCGCCGTCGACCTGCACCCAGGGGCCGTCCCAGTCGTCGGACAGGACGCACAGCGAGACGGCGGGGTCGCGGCGGGCGTTGGCCACCTTGGCCCGCTGGGGGTACGTCGACACGACGACCCGGCCCTCGGTGTCGACCCCGAAGGTCACCGGCGAGAGCTGCGGCCCGCCGCTGCCGCGCCGGGTGAGGAGCACGGCCTTGTGCCGGGGGCGGAGGAACTCGAGGAGAGCGTCGCGGTCGACCCGGTGGGCGGTTGCGGTCCTGGGCATGCGGGAACGCTACGACGCAGGTACGCCGGCGGCGCGCATCCCGTGCCGCCGCACTCCGTGTGTTGGGATCACGCCCATGAAGCTTCCGCTGCCCGGTCGCCGCGCCGAGGACGCCGGCGCCGTGGTCACCGACGAGCAGGTCGGGGGCGACCGGCTGCCCGACGCCGGTGCGCACGCCACGCACCCCACCACCGCGCCGGCGCCGGCCCCGAACCGCGGCGAGCGGGTGCGCTCGGCCACCCGCGTCATGGCGATCGCCGCCGCGGAGCTGCTGCTGATCGTCGCCGGCGTCGTCGTCATCGGGTACGTGCTCGGCAGGCTCTGGGTGATCCTGCTGCCGGTCGTGCTCGGCCTGCTCTTCACGACGGTGCTGTGGCCCTCGACGCGCTTCCTGCGGCGGCACGGCTGGCCGCCGGCGCTGGCCGCGACGGTGTCGCTGCTGGGCTTCCTGGCCATCTTCGGCGCGGTGATCGCGGTGATCGTGCCGCAGGTGGCCGACCAGTCCGGCGAGCTGGCCGACCAGACGGTGGCCGCCCTCGACGACGTCCAGGAGTGGCTGCAGGGCCCGCCGTTCAACATCGGCGAGGACCAGATCGGCAACGCCATCGACACCGCGATCGCCCGGCTGCAGGAGAACGCGACCGACATCGCCGGCTACGCGCTGACCACGGTGACCACGATCGGCAACAGCCTGATCAACCTCGTGCTGGCCCTGGTGCTCAGCTTCTTCTTCCTCAAGGACGGCCCGAAGTGGACGCCGTGGCTGGCCGCGCAGACCGGCCGCCGCGCCGCCCCGCACGTCGCCGCGCTGTCGCAGAAGGCCTGGACGACGCTGTCGGAGTTCATCAAGCAGCAGGCGCTGGTGGGCTTCGTCGACGCGTTCTTCATCGGCATCGGGCTGCTGGTGCTCGGCGTCCCCCTGGTCATCCCGCTGGCGGTCATCACCTTCCTGGGCGCGTTCATCCCGATCATCGGCGCCTTCGTGGCCGGCGCGTTCGCCGTCCTCATCGCCCTGGTGACCGAGGGCCCCACCGACGCCCTCATCGTGCTGATCATCGTGCTCGTCGTGCAGCAGATCGAGGGCAACGTGCTGCAGCCGATCATCCAGGGCCGCGGGTTCAACCTGCACGCGGCGGTGGTCATCCTCGCGGTGACCGCGGGCAGCAGCCTGGCCGGCATCATCGGCGCCTTCCTCTCGGTGCCGGTGGCGGCGCTCATCGCCGTCGTCTACCGCTACGTGCGCGACCAGCTCGACCAGCGAGATCCCGAGGTCGCCGCCGACGGGACGGTCGCCGCGGTGGCCGGCGACGAGGAGGGCAGCCGGCTGGTGGCCCGGCCGGCCGACGGCGGGGCGGACGGCGCGCGCGACTGATCCCCTCCCGGGGAGCACGCGACCGACCCCTCCGGGGGATCATGGGAATGCCGGACCCCGCTCGGGAGCTGCAGAGGAGGTCCGCACGCACCCCAGGAGGTCCCGCCGTGGTCCAGCGACCGGAGGAGCTCGTCGAGCTGCTCCCCGAGGCCCAGCCGCTGCTCGCCCGCGAGGCGGCGGTCGGCGCGGCCGAGGAGCGCCGCGGGCTGGTGCTGGTGCACGACCTGGCCGGCGAGTTCGACGCCGCCCACGCGGCCGCCCTCGCCGGGTCGCACCTGCTGGCCGGCCTGCCGCACCGGCTCATCGCCCGCTTCGACGTCGACAGCCTGGTCGACTACCGGGCGCACCGGCCGCGGATGACGTTCCAGGGCGACCACTACGAGTCGTTCACCGCGCCGGAGATCAACCTGTACGCGGTCGAGGACGACGCCGGCGAGACGTTCCTGCTGCTGCACGGCGCCGAGCCCGACTACGCCTGGCAGCGGTTCGTGGCCGCCGTCCGCGGGCTCGTCGAGCGGCTCGGCGTCACCTCCGTCGTCGCGCTGCAGGCGATCCCCATGCCGGTGCCGCACACGCGGCCGGTGACCGTCACCGCGCACGCCAGCCGCCGCGCGCTGATCTCGTCGTACCCGGTCTACTGGGGCGAGATGCGCATCCCCGGCAGCGTCTCGGCCCTGCTGGAGCTGCGGCTCGGCGAGGCCGGCGTCGACGCGTTCGGCGTCGCCGCGCACGTGCCGCACTACCTGGCGCAGGCCACCTACCCGGCCGCCTCGCTGACCCTGCTCGAGCACCTCGAGAAGCTCACCGGGCTGCACCTGCCGGTCGAGGCGCTGCGCGAGGCCGCCGACGCCAACCGCAGCGAGATCGACGAGCAGATCGCCCGCTCCCCGGAGAACACCGCCGTGGTGGCGGCGCTCGAGGAGCAGTTCGACGCGTTCACCGCGGCGCGCGAGGAGAACGAGCTGCTGGGCTCCGGCGAGCTGCCCAGCGGGGACGAGCTGGCCAGCGAGCTCGAGCGGTTCCTCGCGGACCAGGACCGCAAGCGGCCCCGCGAGTAGTCAGACCCGGCGGGTCCGGGTGACGGCGAGCGCCAGCGCGCCGAGCACCCCGACGACCGAGAAGACGTAGAAGCCCCACGGGAAGGCGTTGCCGGCCGCGAACAGCGCCCCGGTGAGCACCGGCCCGACGATCGCGCCGACCCGCCCGGCACCGGCCGACCAGCCCAGCGCCGTGGCGCGCACCTGCGGCGGGTGGTTGCCGCTGACGAAGGCGTACACCAGCACCTGCGAGCTGAAGACGAAGCACCCGGTCAGGAAGACCAGGACGTACAGGCCGGCGATCGGCAGGCGCACCGACAGCAGGGCGAGGAAGACCGCCGCCGCGGCGAACCAGACGATGCCGGCGGTGCGCGTGCCGACCCGGTCGGCCACCGCCCCGGCGACGAGCAGGCCGACGATCGCGCCGACGTTGAGCACCAGCAGGAAGGCCAGCGCGGCGCCGAGGTCGTAGTCGGCCTCGCGCATGATCGTGGGCAGCCAGTTGTTCAGGCCGTAGACCAGCAGCAGCCCCATGAACGACGTGACGCCGATGGCCACGGTGTTGCGCAGCCAGCCGCTGGTGAACAGCGTCCTGAGCGTGGCGCCGGCGCTGTCCCCGGCGTGCTCGTCCACCGCCGCCGCCGGCTGCTCCAGCTCCAGCCCGTAGCGCCGGGCGACGTCCTCGGCCTCCGCCCGGCGGCCCTTGGCCACCAGGTACGAGGCCGACTCGGGCAGCTTCAGCAGCATCAGCGGCACGAGGACGAGCGCCGGCAGCGCGCCGATCACGAACATCCAGCGCCAGCCGAGGGGTTCCACCACCACGATGGCCAGGGCCGCCGTGGCCACCGCGCCCACGTGGTAGCCGGTCATCACGGTGGTGGTGGCCCGGCCGCTGCGGCCGCTGCGGGTGAACTCGTTGACCATCGCGATCGCCGTGGGCAGGCAGCCGCCCAGCCCGAGGCCGGCCAGGAAGCGCAGCACGCCGAAGGTCCCGGCGTTGGGCGCGAAGGCGCAGAGCAGGGTGAACAGCGAGAAGGAGGCGACGGCGCCGATGAGCGCCTTGCGCCGGCCCAGGAGGTCGGTCAGCGTGCCGATCGTCAGCGCGCCGATCATCATGCCGACCAGGCCGATCGTGATGACGAACGTCGTCCCGGCCCCCGACAGCCCCCACTCGGCGGGCTCCTGCAGGGCCGGCACCACGGTGCCGACGACGACCAGGTCGAAGCCGTCGAGCAGCACGGCGATCCAGCACAGCGGCGCGACCCAGCCGGCCGCGCGGACCGCCGTCCCGGCGGTGGAGCGCGTCGTGGCGGACGGCGAGCTCATGCCCTCTCCTCCTCCTCGGGAACCGAACCGTCGGACCGTAGGTGCGCAGGGGAAGCGGAACCCAATCGATCTTTCCGCCCAGTGGGAAGACCCTGGTGCGGGCACGACGACAGCGGGCCGCGACCGGGGGTTCCCGGTCGCGGCCCGCTGCCGCGTGATCAGACCGTCAGCCGACGGTCACGTGCTCGTTGGGCACGCAGTGCGTCATCTGGTGGCCGGTGACGTCGCGGGGACCGTTCTTGCCGAGGTTGGCCGCGCGCTGCAGCTCCTCTTCGGAGAGGGTCTGCGTCTGCAGCGGGGGCAGGTGGCGGACGTCGTCCGCCGTGATGCCCAGGCCGTCACCGACCCGCTGGCCCAGCTCGTCCTCGCACATGAAGAAGTGCCAGACCATCCGCTCCTGGATCTCGCGGTTGCACTGCGAGAGGGCGTCGACGAGGTTCTTCACCAGGTCGTCCTTCTCCCACTGCTCCGACAGCAGGTAGCGCTCGCCGGCCTGCGCGTAGTCGTTGGTCCGCGGGATCCGCTTGCGGGTGAGCCGGCCGGTGATGACCGGGCCCTGCTCGTCGTGGGTCGGGTACTCGGCCTCCCGCAGCCCACCGAGGACCGACGGCTCGTAGTTGACGTGCGGGTTGGTGCCCTCGGCGCGGTCGACGCCGTACGCCATCTGCCCGTCGCGCTGGTTGGTGGCCACCCGCGCCTTCGGCTGGTTCACCGGCAGCTGCAGGTAGTTCGGCCCCACCCGGTACCGCTGGGTGTCGGAGTAGGAGAACGTCCGCCCGACCAGCATCTTGTCGTCGGAGAAGTCCAGGCCGTCGACCAGCACGCCGGTGCCGAACGCGATCTGCTCGTTCTCGGTGAAGTTGTCCACCGGCATCCGGTCGAGGGTCATCGTCCCGACCTTGCGGAGCGGGAAGAGCTCCTCCGGCCACACCTTGGTGTCGTCGAGCGGGTCGAAGTCCAGCTCCGGGTGCTCGTCGTCGCTCATGATCTGGACGTGGAGGTCCCACGACGGGAAGTCGCCGGCGGCGATCGAGTCGTGCAGGTCCTTGGTGTGCGTGCCGAGGCTCTTCGCCTGGGCGGCGGAGGCGTCGGCGGCGGTCCAGGACTTCACGCCCTGCTTCGGCAGCCAGTGGTACTTCACCAGGACGGTCTCACCCTGCGCGTTGACCCACTTGTAGGTGTTCACGCCGAAGCCCTGCATGTGCCGGTAGCTGGCCGGCGTGCCCCGCGGGCTGAACACCAGCGTGATCATGTGCATGGCCTCGGGCGTCTGGCTGAAGAAGTCGAACGCCCGCTGCGCGACGTTGGCCTCGAAGGTGACCGGGTCGGGCTTCTGCGAGTGGATGAAGTCGGGGAACTTGATCGCGTCGCGGATGAAGAAGACGCCGAGGTTGTTGCCGACGAGGTCCCAGTTGCCGTCCTCGGTGTAGAACTTCACCGCGAACCCGCGCGGGTCGCGCGCCGACTCCGAGGAGTCGCGGCCACCGGCCACGGTCGAGAACCGCAGCGCGACGTCGGTGCGCTTGCCCTTCTCCTGGAACAGCTTGGCGCGGGTGTACTTCGCGACCGGCTCGTCACCGACGGTGCCGTCGGCCTCGAAGTAGCCGAACGCGGTGACGCCGCGGGCGTGCACGACCCGCTCCGGGATCCGCTCCCGGTCGAAGTGGCTGATCTTCTCGAGGAACTGGTAGTTCTCCAGCGTGGCCGGCCCGCGGGCGCCGACGGTCCGCTGGTTCTGGTTGTCGTAGATCGGGTGGCCCTGACGGTTGGTCAGGACCGGCCGGTCGGCCTCACTCGGAGCGGGGCCCTGCGACGCGACGTCGGTCATTCTTCTCCTCTTCCGGGTGTGTACTTCTTCTCCTCCTGGCACCGCGGGCACACGCCCCAGAACACGACCTCGGCCTCGTCCACGACGAAGCCGGCCGCGTCAGACGGCGTGAGGCACGGCGCCGCACCCACGGCGCAGTCGACGTCGGCGACGACCCCGCACACCCGGCAGACCAGGTGGTGGTGGTTGTCGCCGACCCGCAGCTCGAACAGCGCCGGCGCGCCGGCGGGCTCGATGCGGCGGGCCAGGCCGCCGTCGACCAGGGCCTTCAGCACGCCGTAGACCGCCTGAGGAGACAGGGACGGGTGCGCGTCCCGGGCGGCGGTGACGATCGAGTCGGCGTCGGCGTGCGGACGGTTCGCCAGGACCTCCAGCACGGCGAGCCGGGGGCGGGTCACCCGCAGCCCGACCGCGCGCAGCTGGTGGGTCCAGGTGGCGTCCATCGCGGTCCACCCCACCACCTTTTCTTGAACGAGTCAAGAAAACGACACGCCCGCGGCGGGGTCCCGTGACGACGTGTCACCGCACCGGGTGAGCTCCGGCTGCAGGGGTGCTGCAGGACGCCGGCAGCGGGAGCTCGACCCCGGTGGCGGCGGCCGCCGGCGGGTCAGGCGAAGACGATGGTGCGGGCGCCCTCGACGATCACGCGGTCCTCGACGTGCCAGGTCACCGCCTGGGCCAGCACCTGCCGCTCGACGTAGCGGCCCACCCGGCGCATGTCCTCGACCGTCGCGCGGTGGTCGACCCGGGCGACCTCCTGCTCGATGATCGGGCCGGCGTCGAGCTCGGGGGTCACGTAGTGCGCGGTGGCGCCGATGAGCTTCACCCCGCGGTCGTGCGCGGCCTGGTACGGGTTCGCGCCGACGAAGGCCGGCAGGAAGCTGTGGTGGATGTTGATCAGCCGCTCCGGGAAGCGGGCGCAGAACTCCGGCGACACGATCTGCATGTAGCGGGCCAGCACGACGAGGTCGACGTCGCCGATCAGCTCCAGCGCCCGCGCCTCGGCCTCGGCCTTGGTGTCGGGGGTGACCGGCACGTGGTGGAACGGGATGCCCGCGGCCTTCGCCACCGGCTCGAGGTCGGGGTGGTTGGAGACGACGGCGGTGAGGTCGGCCCGCAGGTCGCCGGAGCGCACCCGGTAGATCAGCTCCTGCAGCACGTGGTCGGTCCTGCTCACGAAGACGGCGATCCGCGGCCGGCGCGCCGCCTCGGTCAGCCGCCAGGTCATCCCCCACTGCCGGGCCACCAGGCTCAGCGCGCCCTCCAGGTGCTGCCGGTGCGCGGCGAGGTCCTCGAGCACGAACTCCAGCCGCAGGGTGAAGGTGCCGCCGACCGGGTCGGAGGAGTGCTGCTGCGACTCGGTGATGTTCGCGCCCACGTCGGCCAGCAGCCGGGAGAGGACGGCGACGATCCCCGGCTGGTCGGGGCAGCGGACGAGGAGCCGGCCGAGGTCGGTGAAGCGGTCGTGCGCACCTGCGGAAGACACGACGGCGATGGTCGCAGACCCGGTGGGCGGCGTCCTCACCCCTGAGAGGGTCAGACCGCGGGCAGGGCGGCCCGCTGCCGGTCGGCCACGTCGAACAGGTCGCCGTACTCCTCGACCCGCTCGAGCACCTCCTCGGTGCGGAAGCGCAGCGCCCCGGGTTCCGCGTCGCCCCGCAGGACGGCGTCCACCTCGTCCCAGCCGATCGGCGCGGAGACCGTGGCGTCGGGCCGGGCACGCAGCGAGTACGGCGCCACCGTCGTCTTCGCGGGGTTGTTCTGGCTCCAGTCGACGAGCACCTTGCCCGGCCGCAGCACCTTCTCCATGCGCCAGACCACCTGCTCGGGGGTCTCGGCCGAGAGCTCCTGGGCCAGGTGCTTGGCGTAGCGGCTGGGGTGCTCGCGGTCGGTGACCCGGATGGGGGCGTAGACCTGCATGCCCTTCGACCCCGACGTCTTCACCACCGGGTCGAGGCCGTCGGCGACCAGCCGCTCGCGCAGCCGCTCGGCGACCTCGCAGCACTCGTAGATGCCGGCGTTCGGGCCCGGGTCGAGGTCGAGCACCAGCAGGTCGGGCAGCGCCGGCTGCCGCTTGCTGCCGATCTGCCACTGCGGCACGTGGATCTCCAGCGCGGCGAGGTTGGCCGCCCAGGCCAGGTCGGCGACCGTCTCCAGCAGCACCATCTCCAGCACCTCGCGGCCCCTGGAGCTGCCCGGGCTGGGCACGGTCACCCGCCGCACCCAGTCCGGCGCGTGCCGGGCGCTGTTCTTCTCGAAGAACGCCTGACCCTCGACGCCGTCGGGCCACCGGGTGAACGTGACCGGCCGGCCCGACAGGTGCGGCAGCAGCACCGGCGCGATGCGCACGTAGTAGTCGATCACCTGGGCCTTGGTGAACGAGACGTCCGGGAAGAGGACCTTGTCCAGGTTCGAGACGGTCAGCTGCCGACCGTCGACCCGCACCTTCTGGCGGTTCACCCCGCGATCATGCCCGGCGTCACCACTCGACCACCACGTCCTCCGGATCGAGATCGTCCCGGATCCCCCGCCACGACGGGTGCCGCAGCCGGCCGTCGGCCGTCCACACCCCGTAGGCGACCTCACCCACCAGCGTGGGCTCGACCCACACCGCGTCGCGGGTGACCTCGCGCGGGAGCGCGCCGTCGAACGGGGAGCTCGTCCGCCGGGTGAGCAGCGCCTCGACCTCGCGCAGGTCCCGGTCGGTGAAGCCGGTGCCGACGTGGCCGGCGTAGACCAGCCGGCCGTCGTCGTCGTGGACGCCGAACAGCAGCGAGCCCACGCCCCCGGCGCGCCGGCCCTTGCCCGGCCGCCAGCCGCCGACGACGACGGCCTGGGTGCGGAAGTTCTTGACCTTGACCCATTCCGGGCCGCGGACGCCCGGGCGGTAGGGCGCGTCCAGCCGCTTGGCGACGACGCCCTCCAGCCCGTTCTCCAGGCTCGCGTCGGCGATGCTCTTCCCACCGCCGGCGAACCACGGCGTGGCGGCCCAGCGGTCACCGCTCGGCGCGAGCGCGTCGAGCCGGGCCCGCCGCTCGGCGTAGGGCAGGTCGAGCAGGTCCTCGCCGTCCGCGGCGAGCAGGTCGAACACGAGGTAGGTGACCGGCTTCTCGCGGGCCATGCGGGGCACCTCGGGGCCGGTGCGGTGCATCCGGTTCTGCAGCGCGCCGAAGTCGGGACGGCCCTGCTCGTCGAGGGCCACGACCTCGCCGTCGACGACGACGTCGCGCCCGGCCAGGGCGGCCGGCAACCGCGCCAGCTCGGGGTAGCGCACCGTGATGTCGTCGCCCTTGCGCGAGCGCAGCGCCAGCCGGCCGCCGGAGACGAGGGCGACGGCGCGCACCCCGTCCCACTTGAACTCGTAGCCCCAGTCGTCGTCCTCCGCGGCCGGCGGCAGCTCCCCCGGAGTGGCGAGCATGGGGGTGAAGTCGGGGCGGGTGACCCGGGCCGGCAGCCGCTCGGTGGACGGGTCCAGCCGCTTGAGGTTCCAGGTGCCGTCGGAGAGCGGGAACAGCACGTAGCGGCCGCTGAGCCGGCGGCCGGCGAAGCGGACGATCACGTGCTCGTCGTCCCACTTCTCGGTCTCGTAGCGGCCGGCGTCCCAGATGGTCACCCGCCCGCCGCCGTACTCGCCGGCGGCGATCGTGCCCTCGAAGGCGGCGTACTCCAGCGGGTGGTCCTCGGTGGGGACGGCGAGCCGGTTCACCCCAGGCTCCAGCGGCGGGCCCTTGGGCACGGCCCAGCTCCTGAGCACCCCGCCGCGCTCGAGCCGCAGGTCCCAGTGCACCCGCTCCCCCCGCCCGCGCGGGGTGTGGTGCTCCTGGACGACGAAGGTGTCGTCGCCGCCGGCGGGCAGCGGTCGCCCCTCCGGCGGCACCGGCTCGGCGGTGCGCGCCGGGTCCCGCTTGGCGCGGTACTCGGCGAGCGGGTCCGCTCCGGACGGGCGCCGGGTCGGCACGTCAGGCGCTGCGACGGGTGGCGCGCTTGGCCGGCTGCTTCCCCGACGCGGCCGTCTTCTTCGCCGTGGTCGTCTTCTGGGCCGCCGTGGTCTTCTTCGCCGCGGCGGTCTTCTTCGCGGGCGAGGCCTTCTTCGCCGCCGTCTTCCGAGGGGCGCTGCGTGGCGCCGCCTCCTCCTCGGCGGCGCCGCCGCGCGCCCGCTCCACGCTGGCCCGCAGGGCGCTCATCAGGTCGACCACGGCCGCGCCGGTGTCGGCCACCTCGGGCACGGGCTGCACGTCGCCGCCGGAGGTCTTGGCCTCCAGCAGGGACTCCATCGCGGCGCGGTAGTCGTCGGTGAACTCGGCCGGGTCGAACGCGCCGGACATCGAGGAGATGAGCGCCTCGGCCATCTGCAGCTCCTGCGGCCGGACCGAGATGTCCTCGTCGAGGAAGCCGAAGTCGGGCGTGCGGATCTCGTCGGGCCAGCGCATGGTGTGCAGCACCAGCACCCCGTCGCGCACCCGCAGCGCCGCCAGCGACTCGCGCTGCCGCAGCGCGATCTTGGTGATCGCCACCTGGCCGGCGTTCTCCAGCGCGTCGCGCAGGAGCACGTACGGCCGCGTGGCCGGGCCGTCGGGCTCCAGGTAGTACGTCTTCTCGAAGTGGATCGGGTCGATGTCGTCCTGGTCGACGAACTGGAGGACGTCGATCTCCCGCCGCGTCGACAGCGGCAGCTCGTCGAAGTCCTCGTCGGTGAGGATCACCAGCTGCCCGTCGGGCAGCTCGTAGCCCTTGGCGATGTCGGAGTACTCGACCTCCTCCCCGTCGATCGAGCAGACCCGCTTGTACTTGATCCGTCCGCCGTCGGTGACGTGGACCTGGTGGAACCGGATGTCCTTGTCCTCCGTCGCGGAGTACAGCTTCACGCCGATGCTGACGAGGCCGAAGGACACCGCCCCGCGCCAGATCGATCGCATGCCGCCCCTTCCCCTGCACGAGCCCGCTGGGGCCCACGTGACCGCCCGACGGTGGAGAAGTCGCAGGATAGGGGCGGGCGGGTGCCCGCGTCAGGTCGACCGGCCGTCGGTCTCCCCCGTCCGGGGGACACGCCGGCGGGGGAAGAGGTCACCGCGCGTGGACCGCCCTCGTCCCGCGTCCGCGGGGCGGAACCGCCCTCATCGTCCTCCTCGGTCGGCCCCTCCGCCCCCGGTCAGCGCGCCGTTCTGGATCGCGTCGTAGAGGAACTGCAGCACGTCGCTGCCGGCGACCGTGGTCATGGTGAGCGCGGCGAGCCGGGTGGCGCGCGGCGCGGTGGCGTAGCCGAAGACGAACGCCGTCCCCACCCACTGGGCCAGGCAGAAGGGGCAGGTGAGCAGCTCACCGACGGCGTGCTTGACGCCGCCGTGCTCGCGCACCTCCTCCGCCACCTCGGCGTGCCCGGACGGGCCCTGGAACGCGGTGAACGGCGCCCGGATCGGGCTGGTCACCGGGTCCTTGGCCAGCCGCCGGGCCAGCCGGAAGGTGGCGACGGTGAGGAGGACGGCGTCGCCCACCGGGATGCGGTCGGGCAGGTCGCGCCCGGAGGCCCGGACCGCGGCCGCCCCGGCCGCCACCAGCCCGGCGTAGACGCTCATCGCGCCGAGGTCACCCCCGAGCGGCCGCTCGGCGCCCTGGGTGTACTCGCGCTTCTGGGTCCGGGCCCAGCGACGGACCGGTGCGCTCAACCGCTGCACCTCCTGTGCGATCGCCATGGACCGCCCGCTACCCCGTCTGCCCGCCCGTCAGTCCACCCCGTCAGTCCACGACGTGGACGGCGGCCTCCTCGGGGCCCTCGCCACCGACGACCGGGTCGAGGGACGCCTCGACGTCGTCGGCGGTGCGGTTGGTGCCGGAGTCGCTGACCGGGCTGGTGTCGTAGTCCTGCTCGAGCTGGCCGAGGCCGCGGGCCGGGTCCTCGGCGGGGCGCACGTCCGGGACGTCGTCGGCGATCTCCTCCTCCAGCCGCCCGGACAGCGGCTTGCCCTCGGACTGCTCGAACGCGGTCGTGCCGAACCCGGTGGTCTCGTGGCTCTCCCGGTCGCCCGGCTCGGGGGCGAACTGCGGGTCCTCGGAGCGCTGCATCGTCGGGAAGTCGTCCTGGGAGACGTCCGGGATGCCGTTGTCCTCGGGGAAGACGTCGCGGGCGGTCTGGCCCTCGGGGCCGGTGGCCCCGGTGCTCCCGCGGACGTCGTCGCGGGTGCCCGTGAGGCCCCGCTCGTCGTCGGGGAACTCGCGGTCGTTGAGGGCGGAGTGGACCGCCCCGCTGTCGTTCGTGCCCTCGGTCATGGGGTTGCCTCCGTTCTGCGGGCGTCCACCGTGCGCGCACCCGTCGGTCGCGTGGACGCGGGACCGGCCGGTCGACCGGTGTCGTGGACGCGCCCTACCCGTCGCACCCCACCCCATGCGTGACCCTGGTCGCGGACGGCGCCGCCGCCCCGCCGACGGGGCGTCCGGAGGGTTGGCGTGGAACGATCCGGTTGTCTACGTTGGGTCCGCGGTTGAACAAGCAGCCGTCTCGTGCCGGGACGCCCGCGTTCCGGCAGGTAACACGTTTTGAGGATGCTCGCTCCGGGGCCACGACACCCCAGGAGCGGGCAGCGGTAGATTGACCACCGCGGTACCGCCGCCCGGTCCTGCCGCCGAGAGGAGCTGCTGTCCGTGACGACTTCCGACCTGCCCGCCGAGGGCCGGGCCGACGTGCCGGCCGAGGGCACGGAGGCGCCCTTCGACGACGTGATCACGCTGTCCACCTCGACCGGTGACGACGGCTCGGTCACGGTGACGGTCGTCGGCGAGGTGGACACGTTCACCGCGCCCGTGCTGCGTTCCTCCCTGGACAGCCAGCTGGAGCAGCAGCCGAGGGAGCTGGTGATCGACCTCTCCGGGGTCCAGTTCCTCGGCTCCGCCGGGCTGGCGGTCCTCGTCGAGACGCAGAAGTCGGCGCGGTCCCGCGACGTGGGCCTGCGGCTGATCGCCACCACCCGCGCCGTCACCCGGCCGCTGGAGGTCACCGGTCTGATCGACCTGTTCACGATCGCCGACAGCGCCACCAGCTGAGGCGCTGACGAGGAAGGGCCCCGCCGAACCGGCGGGGCCCTTCGTCGTCCCTAGGCGCTCAGCATCTGGCAGACGGCCTGCTCCAGGACGCGCTGCTGGGTCCGGTCGTCCGGCGCGTGCTCCGCCTCCTCCAGCGCCTCGGCGATGGTCTCGCCGGACTCGAACCGGTCGACCACCCGCGGGTCGACGTAGGAGGCCTTGCAGACGGCGGGCGTGTTGCCCAGGGTGTCCGACACCCGCTCGTAGGCCTGCTTCACCACCCGCTTGCGGGCGGTCTTCGAGGTCGGCGCCGGCGCCTCGGCGAGCGTGGCGGCCATGAGCACCGTGGCGTTCCAGGTGCGGAAGTCCTTCGCCGTGATCTCGGCGTCGCTGATCTCCTTGAGGTAGGCGTTGATCTCGGTGCTGGTGACGTCGTGCCAGGTCCGCTCCCCGTCCGGGTCGTCGACCCAGTAGCCGAGCAGGTCCTCCTCGGGCTCCCCGGGGCGCTCGAGCAGCTCCCGGACGACGTCGGCCGTGGGCTTGTCCTTGAGCTCGAGCTCCCAGTCCTTGCCGCCCTTGGCCGGGAAGGCGAAGAAGACCTTCTCCCCGCGCACCCGCACGTGGTCGCGCCGCAGGGTGGCCAGCCCGTAGGTGCCGTTGTCCTCGGCGTACTGCTCGCTGCCCACGCGGAAGGCGCCGAGGTCGAGCAGCCGGACGGCGGCGGCGAGCACCCGCTCGCGCCCCAGCCCGCTGCCGTGGATCGCGTCGACCACGGCGTCGCGGACGTCGGGCAGCTGGTGGGCGATCTCCAGCACGCGCTCGTGCTTCTCGGCGTCGCGCCGTTCCCGCCAGCGGTCGTGGTAGCGGTACTGCTTGCGCCCGGCGGCGTCGATGCCGGTGGCCTGGATGTGGCCGTTGGGCCAGGGGCAGATCCACACGTCGCGCCAGGCCGGCGGGATGGCGAGAGCGCGCACCCGGTCGAGCCGGGCGTCCCTGATCAGGACGCCGTCCTCGTCGTAGTAGGCGAACCCCTTGCCCGCGCGGCGCCGCCGCCAGCCGGGGCCGTGCACGTCGCTGCGCCGCAGTCTCACGCCCCGAAGATGCGCACCGCGGCCGTTCCCCAAACCGGTCGCCGCCCGGTCAGGCGAGGTCGACCAGCCCGGCCAGCCCGCTGATCCGCAGCACGTGCCTGGTGACGCCGCCCTCCGGGGCGTGCACCTGCAGCCGCCAGCCCTCGTCGCGGGCGATCCTCGCGATGGCCAGGACCACGCGCACGCCGGCGCTGCTCAGCAGGGTCACGCCGCGCAGGTCGAGCTCCACCCGCGAGGTGCCGCCGTGGCTGGCCTCCAGCAGCCGGATGCGCAGCAGCTCGGCGCTGACCTGGTCGACCACGCCGGACACGCGGACCACGGCGCACGGCTCGCTGCTCCGGTCGACCGTGACCGTCGCGCCGGCCTCGGCCACGGCGCGCTCGACGTCGACCTCCGGGGTGCGCCGCAGCCGGATGCTCAGCGTGACCGTCGTCCCGTGCCCCTCCGCCAGGACCACCCGGTCGACCATCTGCCGCATGATCAGCAGGCCCCGGCCGCGGTCGCCGGGGTCGCGGTCCGGCGGGCGCCAGGTGCCCTCGTCGCGGACCTGCACGGTGAGCACGCCGTCGACGTCGACCCGCGCGTCCAGGTGCATGCGCCCGGGTTCCTGCCCGCGGTAGGCGTGCTCGACGACGTTGGCGCACGCCTCCCCCACGGCCACCATCACGCCCACGCGGTCCTGCTCCCCCATGCCCAGGCCGGCCAGCCAGGCGCCGAGCCGGCGGCGCACGCCCGGCAGCGACGCCGGCACCGCGGGGATGTCGAGCACGACCGGCTCGAGCGAGGACGCGCGGCGGTGCGCGACGAGGACGGCGACGTCGTCGGGCCAGCCCTGCGGCGAGCGCACCCCCTCGGCCACCGCGGCGGCGAGGTCGGCGGAGGCCTCGACCTCCAGCGGCGCCGCGCCGGCGAGCACCCCGGCGGCGACCCGGGCCAGCCGGGACATGCCGTCCTCGGGGCCCTCGGCCGCTCCCAGGACGGCGCCGTCGGAGACGAGGACCAGCGTGGCGCCTTGCTCGAGGTGGTGCTCGGCGACCTCGGTGACCGCGTCGGGGACGCTGCCCAGCGGCGGCCGGGGCACGACCGGGAGGAAGCGGGTGCCGCCGTCGGTGCCGACCACCAGCGGGGCGGGGTGGCCGGCCGCGGCGTAGGTGAGCCGGCCGCTGGCGGCGTCGAGCACGCCGTAGAAGACCGAGGCGCCCTCGACGTCGTCCATCTGGGCGGCGAAGGCGTCCAGCGCCCGGATCACCGCCGCCGGCTCGGGGTCGAGCAGCGCGCTGCTGCGCATCGCCCCTCGCAGCCGGCTCATGGCGCCGGCCGCGGGGACGCCGTGCCCGACCGCGTCGCCGACCACCAGGGCGAGCCGGCCCCCGCCGAGCGCGACGGCGTCGTACCAGTCGCCGCCGGCGGCGCGCACCGCGGTGGCCCGGTGGTAGCTGCCGGACAGCCACAGGTCGGGCAGCAGCGGCAGCGAGGGCGGCAGCAGGCTGTGCTGCGCCTTCTCCACGACGTCGACCTCGGCGGCCGGCCAGGGGGTGGGGTCGTCGCCGTCCTGGGCCTCGAGGACGACGAGGGCGGCGTAGCCCCCGGCGGCCTGCAGCGGCCGCACGACGGCGGTGGCGACCGGCCCGTCGCGGCCCACCGGACCGTGCAGGGCGTCCTGCCGGCCGGTGCGCAGCGCCGCCTCGACCAGCTCGCTGACCGGGCGGCCGCCGACCACCGGCAGCGCCGTCCAGGAGGTGCCGATGGCGCGGGCGCGGGCGTTGGCCCAGACGGCTGCCTCGCCAACGCCGGAGACGAACCAGATGCCGGCGGGCGCGGCGTCCATGGCGGCGAGGAGCACGGCGGAACCCGGGTCCCCCGGCGGGGTCTTCGGTGGCACGTCGCCCGGGCTGCCAGTCATTTCGCCGCCAGACAACAGCACCCCGGTGGGGTCGGCAACCGGGCCTCGTGCCGCTCCCCGGCGAGAGCAGCGCCACGTTTGGCGCGCCCCCGGGCGGGGGTAAGCCAGCCCGCCGGAGCGGGTGCGGGTGCCGTCGGTGCACGGCGCCCGGACCGCCGCGGCGATCCGGCAGGATGGGGTCGCCGCGAACGCGCGGGGCGCGGTGCGCCGAGGACGAGGAAAGGGCGGACGACGGATGGCCGACTCGAGGGGTGCCCTCGCGCAGGACGGACGGCGCGGTGAACGGCTGGAGCTGCGGGTGCCCACGACGCCGACCCAGCTGCCGGCGGTGCGCGCGATGGCCGGTGACCTGGCGATGCGGATGGACTACGACCTGGACTCGGTCGAGGACCTCCGGCTCGCCGTCGACGAGGCCTGCGCCACGCTGGCCCTGGTCGGGGCGGCCGACGTGCCGCTGACCGTCGTCTTCGAGACCACCCGCACCGGGCTGCACATCGACGCCTGGGTGCCGACGCCGGCCGGCACGGACGTGCCCCGCGACGGCTTCGGCTGGGCGGTGCTGCAGACGCTCGCGGACAACGTCGAGGGCCGGTCGGCCACCCAGGCCGACGTCCCGGGTGGCAACGGCACCGCCGAGCCGGTCGCGGTCATCTCGATGGACAAGTACCTGCCCGGCCAGCGGCCTCCGGAGGTCGTCGGCGGGACGGGGCAGAGCGTCTCGGTCCCGCAGCGGTGACCCGGACGGCTCCCGGAGACGAGGACACCCTGCCCAAGGGCCTGTCCGTGATCCCCCGAACGGCGGAGGACGACATCTCTGCACAGGAACAGCCGGTCGACCTGCCCGACCCCGACGAGGAGGCGGCCGCCCGGGGCGACGACGCCGAGGAGGCGGACGACGCGACCGGGTCCGGGAAGGGGTCCGACAGCGCACCGGTCTCCGACAACCGGCGGCGGGCCGAGCGCACCGCGCCGCTGTTCGCCGAGCTGGCCACGCTGGCCAAGGACGACCCGCGCCGCGAGCGGCTGCGGGAGATCCTCGTCGAGGAGCACCTGCCGCTGGTGCGGCACTTCGCGCGGCGCTTCAGCAACCGCGGCGAGCCGTTCGACGACCTGCTCCAGGTGGGCACGCTCGGGCTGATCGCGGCGATCGACCGGTTCGACCCCAACCGCGGCGTGGAGTTCCTCTCCTTCGCCGTGCCCACGATCACCGGCGAGATCAAGCGGCACTTCCGCGACCAGGGCTGGTCGGTGCGCGTACCGCGGCGGCTGCAGGAGCTGCACCTGTCGCTCAACGCCGCGGTCGGCGAGCTGGCGCAGAAGAACGGCCGCGCGCCGACGCCCTCGGAGCTGGCCGAGCACCTCGGCATCCCGCGCGAGGAGGTGCTGGAGGGGCTCGCCGTCGCCAACGCCTACCGGTCGAGCTCGCTCGACGAGCGGCTCTCCGGCGAGGACGACTCCCCCACGCTGGCCGCGACGCTGGGCGAGGAGGACGCCGCGCTCGAGGGCGTGGAGTACCGCGAGTCGCTGCAGCCCCTGCTGGCCACCATCCCCGCCCGCGAGCGCCGCATCCTGATCCTGCGGTTCTTCGGCAACATGACCCAGTCGCAGATCGCCGCCGACATCGGCATCTCGCAGATGCACGTCTCCCGGCTGCTGTCGCAGACGCTGGCCAAGCTGCGCGAGGGCCTGCTCAAGGACTAGGACTTGCCTCCGGCGCCGCAAGCCCCGCGGCTTCCGGCGCCGGAGGCGGCGGTCACTGCTGGGGCGGCTGCGGGTGCGGCAGGGCCTGCTCGGCGCCCTCGGTGCGCGCCTCCTGCGCCACCTGCGACAGCGGTGGCGGCGCGGGGATGCCCGGCTGGATGCTGGACAGCTCGATCTTCGCCTCGGGCTGCTCCGCGGCCGGCGGGAGCTGCGACTCGAACCAGCCGCTGGTGTCCAGACCGTCGCCGGAGCGGCCGCCGCCGTTGGTCGACGGCGGGACGTCGAGGAACGACTTCTCGCTGTCGGCGCCGCCGAGGCGGGCCAGCCCCTCCAGCGCCTTGCTGAACTCGCTGGGGACGATCCACATCTTGTTGGCGTCGCCCTGCGCGATCTGCGGCAGCGTCTGCAGGTACTGGTAGGCCAGCAGGCCCTGGTCGGGCTTGCCGTCGTGGATCGCCCGGAAGACGGTCTCGATCGACTTGGCCTGGCCCTGCGCCTGGAGGAACAGCGCGGCGCGCTCGCCCTCGGCGCGCAGGATCCGGCTCTGCCGCTCGGCCTCGGCCTCGAGGATGGCCGACTGCTTCTTGCCCTCGGCGGAGAGGATGGCCGCGGCCTTCTCGCCCTCGGCCGAGGTGATCGCCGCCTGCCGCTGGCCCTCGGCGGTGAGGATGATGGCCCGCTTGTCGCGGTCGGCGCGCAGCTGCTTCTCCATCGAGTCGCGGATCGACGCCGGCGGGTCGATCGCCTTGATCTCGACGCGGGCCACGCGCAGGCCCCACGGGCCGGTGGTGCCGTCGAGCACCGAGCGCAGCTGGCTGTTGATGCCGTCGCGGCCGGTGAGCGACTGCTCGAGGTTCAGCCCGCCGACGACGTTGCGCAGGGTGGTCGTGGTCAGCTGCTCCATGCCGGTGATGTAGTTCGCGATGCCGTACACGGCCAGCCGCGGGTCGGTCACCTGGAAGTAGACGACGGTGTCGATGCCGACCTGCAGGTTGTCCGCGGTGATCACCGGCTGCGGCGGGAACGAGATGACCTGCTCGCGCAGGTCGACCGTCGCGCGCACGCGGTCGACGAAGGGCACGAGCAGGTTCAGGCCGGGCGAGAGGGTCCGGCTGTAGCGGCCCAGGCGCTCGATGACCTTCGCCTGCGCCTGCGGGACGATGGTGAGGCTTTTCGCCACCACGATGACCACCAGGACGGCGACCACCAGCAGGGCGATGAGGGCGGGCTCCATCGGGGCCCCCTTTCTCGACGACTACGTCGATCGTGCAACGAGGGATCGGGCCCGGTCATCCCCCGGGCGAGCGGGTCACTCCAACGCGTCCCCGACGACCGCGGTCGCCCCTTCGACCTTGAGGATGCGCACGGTGTGGCCGACCGCGAACGCCTCGCCGTCGTACTGGCTGCGGGCGGTCCACTCGTCGGCGCCGAGCTTGATCCGGCCGCCGTGGTGGTCGACGGCCTGGGTGACCCGCGCGGTCCTGCCGATGAGCGTGTCGACGCCGTCGAGCTGCAGCGGGGTCTTCTGCTCGAGGTGCTTCTTGGCGATCGGCCGGACGACGGCCAGCAGCGCCAGGGAGACGAGCACGAACGCCACGAGCTGGAACGCCACGGCCCCGCCGGCGAGCGCGACGGCCATGCCGCCCAGCGCCCCGCCGGCGAACATGAGCAGGACCAGGTCGAGGCTCACCACCTCGCCGGCCGCGAACAGGCCGGCGGCGATCAGCCAGAGCAACCACGCAGCCATGCCCGCAGTGTCGCATCACCGAGGGTGATGTCGGCGCTGCGACTCCGTCGGTGGCGCGACGTAGCCTCGCCTGCGTGCACGACTTCCCCGCGGGCCGGTTCGCGGTCTGGGCCACCGCCTGGTTGACCGGCCGGACGTCCTACGACGAGGCGCTGGACGCGCTGCTCGGCGACACCGCGCACCGGGTCACCGGCCTGCCGGGCACCGAGGAGGCGGTGCCGCTCGGCTGGGCGCTGACCGCGCTGCGCGGTCTCGGCGAGCGGCGCTTCCGGCTGGTGCTGCCGGTGCCGGGCGACGTCCGCGGGCTGCCCCGGGTGCCCGGGTTGTCGGCGCTGGCGCTGGAGACAGGGCAGGCCGCGGTGGGCGACCGGCTGGTCCTGGTGCCCGAGTCGATCGGGCCCGAGGCGATCGCCTGGACGGCGTTCCCGCTCGACGGCGTCCCGCCGGCGCCGCCACCGGTGGAGGGCAGCCTGCGCGCGGTGTCGGGGCAGCTCGACCTCGCGGTGGGCGACGCGGCCCGCACGCTGGTCGACCTCGACCTCGCCCGCTGGCACCCCGAGGTGCCCGCCTTGCTCGCCGGCCTGGCCCGCAGCAGCCCCGCGCCCGGGCTGCCCCCCGACCACGACCCCCTGGCGCTGTCGATCCTCGGCCGCGCGCAGCGGCTGGCCCGCGTGCTCGACCTCGCCCTGGCCGACGCGCCGGGCGCGGCGGTCACCCACGCGCAGGCCGCGGCCCGCGACGACGCGCTGCGACCGCTGGCCACCGCCGTGCGCGAGGCCACCGTCGCCGCCTACAACGCCGTCCCGCGCCCGTAGCCCGGCCTCCCGACCGGCGGCGACCTCGAGCCACGACCGCGAGCCACGACCTCGAGCCACGACCTCCGGCGTTGACCTTCGAGCCGGTCGAGACCCCACGATGACCGGCATGGCACCCGACGACCCGCTGCTGCCCATCGGCGCCTTCGCCCGCGCCGCCGGGGTGACGCCGAGCATGCTCCGCTTCTACGCCGACTGCGGGCTGGTGCGCCCGGCCGAGACCGACCCGCGGACCGGCTACCGCCGGTACGCACCCGACCAGGTCGACCGGGTCCGGCTGGTCCGCCGGCTGCGCGAGCTCGGCCTGCCGCTGCCGGTGGTGGCGCGGACGGTGGACGCCGGTCCGGACGAGGCCGACGCGGTGCTCCGGGACCGGCTGGCCGAGCTGGAGGAGCAGCTGCGAGCCGCGCGGGCGAGCGCGGCGGAGGCGGCGCGGCTGCTGCGGCGGCGCGCGGGGCGGTCGGCACGGGTGGCCGCCGGCGCGCTGGCCGCCGCCGTCCGGCGGGTGTCCCCCGCGGCGGGCGGCTGCCCCGAGGCGCCGGTGCTCGCCGGCGTGCTGCTGGAGGTCGCCGGCGGGGAGCTCCACCTGGTCGCCACCGACCGGTACCGGCTGGCGGCGCACACGCTGCCGCTGGCCGGCGCCCCCGGCGAGGGCCGGACCGTGCTCCCGGTCGAGGAGCTGACCGACGTGGTCGGCTGGGCCGGGGAGGCCGGCGAGGTCCTGCTCTCCCTCACCGCGACGGGGCTGACCGCGCACCGGCCGGACGGCGCCGTCCGCGAGGTGCCGGCCCTGGAGGGGCGCTACCCGGACCACCGCGCGCTGCTGGACGGGCTCGGCCGGCCGGTCACCCGAGTGGCGGCGGCCCGCGGTGCCCTGCTGGCCGCGCTGGCGGACGCCTCGGTGAGCCGCCTGGTCGCCTGCCCCCGGACGGGCGTGCGCGTCGACGGCGGGAGCGGGACCGGGCCGGTGGCGGTGCCCGGCTCGGTCCGTGGGGCGCCGGCGACCATGGCGTTCCGGCGCAGCACCCTCCTCCCGGCGGTGGAGGCCTCGCTCGGGCCGGACGTCGTGCTCGAGGTCGTCGGCCCAGCGGCGCCCGTCCTGGTCCGCTCCGCCGACGACGGCACCTTCAGCACGCTGGCCATGCCCACCTTCGAGCTGCCCACCCTCGAGCTGCCCACCCTCGAGGCGGCCCGATGACCGCCCCCGACCCGGTGATCGCCGCCGTCACGGAGGCCGCCGCGCTGGGGCAGGCGGGCGACCGCGCGGGCGCCCGGGACCGCCTGGTCCGGCTGTGGGAGGAGGCGGGTGCCGACGGCGACCCGCTGCACTGCGTGACCATCGCCCACTTCCTCGCCGACCTGCAGGACGACGTCCGCGAGGAGCTGGCCTGGGACGAGCGCGCGCTGGCCGCCGCCGCCGAGCTGACCGACGAGCGGACGGCCCGGCACCGGGCCGGGCTCGAGGTGCGCGGGTTCCTGCCCTCGCTGCACCTGAACCTGGCCGACTGCCACCGCCGTCTCGGCGACCCGGACACCGCGCGGGCGCACCTTGCGGCGGCCGAGTCGCTCGTCCACGTGCTGGCCGACGACGGCTACGGCCGGATGCTGCGCGGCGCCCTGCAGCACGTCCGGGACGCGCTGGACGCCGGCTCGACCGACCGGCTGCCGTCGGCGCCGTGACGGCGCGGGCGGTCAGCCCGCCGCGGGCCTCGCGGGGCGCTGCACGAAGCAGCAGGCGGCCGGGCAGTTCGTGCCCAGGCGCGGCTCGCCGCCGGCCCGGCGCTCCTCGAGCAGCTCGCGCAGCGAGGTCACGAACGCCGGGTGCGTGCCGGCGGTCGCCGCCCGGGCGAAGGCCAGGCCGAGCTTCTCGGCGGTCTCCCGCGCCTCGTTGTCGAGGTCCCAGATCACCTCGAGGTGGTCGCTGACGAACCCGACCGGGAACAGTACGACGGCCCGCTCCCCCGCCGCGGCGAGCGCCCCCAGGTGGTCGTTGACGTCGGGCTCCAGCCACGGCACCGAGGGCGGGCCGCTGCGGCTCTGCCAGACCAGGTCGAACGGGCGACCCGGCGCGGCGGCGTCCACCACTGCCTGCGCGGCGGCCATCAGCTCGGCCTCGTAGGCGTGCCCCTGCGGCCCGGCGACGGCAGCCATCGAGTCCGGGATGCTGTGCGCCGTCGCGACCAGGCGCGCGGAGTCGCGGACGCCCTCGGGCAGGGAGGCGATCGCGGCGGCGAGGGCGTCGGCGTTGGCGCGCACGAACCCGGGGGCGTCGAAGTAGTGCGGCAGCTTCTCCGCCGTCGGGCCCGGGCGGGAGGGGTCGCCGCCGTACGCGGCGCGGGCCCGGGCGACGTCCTCGTGGTACTGCCGGCAGCCGGAGTACGACGCGTACGCCGACGTCGCCAGGACGTAGACGTGCTCGACGCCGTCCTCGGCCATCTGCCGCCAGACGTCCTCGACGTAGGGCTCCCAGTTGCGGTTGCCCCAGTAGACGGGCAGGTCGACGCCGGCCGCGGCGAGCTCGCCCCGCAGCGCCGTGAGCAGCGCCTCGTTCTGGTCGTTGATCGGGCTCACGCCGCCGAAGTGGTGGTAGTGCTCGGCGACCTCCTCGAGCCGCTCCCGCGGGATGCCGCGCCCGCGGGTGACGTTCTCGAGGAACGGCATGACGTCGTCGTGCCCCTCGGGCCCGCCGAAGGAGAGCAGGAGCAGCGCCTCGGGGGGGGGGGGGGGGGGGGGGGGGGGGGGGGGGGGGGGGGGGGGGGGGGGGGGGGGGGGGGGGGGGGGGGGGGGGGGGGGGGGGGGGGGGGGGGGGGGGGGGGGGGGGGGGGGGGGGG
>NZ_JBJGYO010000032.1:0-38964 GCF_054050035.1 Geodermatophilus sp. SYSU D00815
CCGACTGCGCGGTCAGGCCCAGCGCCTGGGCGACGGCGACCGACTCGGCGGAGCCGGCCTCGGCCTGCGCGGCCGGGTCGGCGCCGACGAGGACGTTGACCATGACCGCGCCGGCGGCGGCGACGCCCAGGAAGAGGCCGGGGCGGCGGGCGGGGGCGGGCAGCCGGCGACGGGACCGGGACGTGCGGGAGATGGTGGTGCGCAGGTTCACGGGGGGTGCTCCGGGGGTACGGACGCAGCGGGCGCGGGGGCGCGCCACGGGCTGCGCGGGGCGTGCGGGCAGCGAGGGCTGGCGCGGGGCACCGGGGGCGGCGATCAGCCGGTCGAGCGGAGGTGCTCGGGTGGTGGCCCGCGGGCGGCGGCGTCAGGGACGACCGCGTGCGCTCAGGTGCGCGGGCACACCCGCATCCGGCCGGAGCGGGTCGTGCGGGGTCGTGCGGGGGTGCAGGGGCACGCCATCGGGGCGGCTCTCCGTTTCTTCCGACGGCCGCCTACCGAGTTAGCTGACGGGTTCGGGCGGGAAGCAGCCCTACCGGCCTGCGGGCCTCGAACGGCCCGCGGGCGGATTCACCCCAGTACTGCGGTGGGTCCCCGGCTCGCCCCGGAGGGCGACTCGGCGGCGCCCGCTCGGACTCCCCGGACGGGGATGTGACGACCGGTGCGGGCGGGAGCCACGGTAACCGCCGTGATCGGTTCGTGACAATCGCGGGCGCGGGATCGACGGCGTGAGAAGCGTCGCGGAACAGATCTCAGGCGTAGCGCCACACCGTCGTCCGCCGGATGCCCGGCCCCTCGGTCTCGGGGACGTCGTGCGCGGCCACCTCGGTGAGCCGGTCCGACGGCAGGTAGGCCCGGCCCGGGTCGCCGATGTACACGTCGGCCCCCGCCGCCCGCGCCCGGTCGAGGAACGGCAGCACCCGCTCGGTCATCGCGCGCTCGTAGCAGACGTCGCCGGCCAGCACGACGTCCACCGCCGGCGGCGGCCCGTCGAGGAGGTTGCCCACCACGCGGATCCCCGCGACGCCGTTGGCCTCGGCGTTCACCCCGATCGCCGCCTGCCCGTACGCGTCGATCTCGCTGGCGACGACCTCACCGGCACCGGCGAGCGCCGCGGCGATCGCCACCAGACCGCTGCCGGACCCGAGGTCGAGCACCCTGCGGCCGGTGACGACCGCCGGGGCGTCGAGGACGTGGCGGGCCAGCACCTGCCCCCCGGGCCAGGCCGCGCACCAGAACGGCGGCAGGGCGAGCCCCTCCCCCGACGTGCTCGGCACCCCCTCGGCCTCCATCGCGTCCCACAGCGCGACGACGTCGTCGGCGACGTGCAGCGTCACCTCGGGCACCAGCGAGGGCGTGGTCGGGCGGGTGTGGGCGCGGACGAAGGCGGCGGGGACGGCGGTCGGCACCCGCCCAGTCTCCCCGGCCGTCACGCCCGGCTCCGCAGCCGCCGCGGGCCCGGCGTCAGCCGGCGGTGCGGGAGAAGCGGATGCCCTCGTCCTCCAGCGGGCCGCGGCGCATCAGGCGCACGTCCCGCAGGTAGTTCTGGTGCAGCCGCCACGGCGCCCGCGACCCCTGCTTCGGCAGCTGGTCCAGGCTGCGCCGCACGTAGCCCGAGGACAGGTCGAGGAACGGCGCCGTCCCGCCCTCCGGCGGCGGCACCGGCGTGGCGACGGCGTAGCCGTGGGCGTCCATGTGCCGCAGCAGCCGGCAGACGTAGCGGTTGACCAGGTCGGCCTTGAGCGTCCAGGAGGCGTTCGTGTACCCGATGACCAGGTCGAAGTTGGGGACGCCGGAGATCATCATCCCCTTGTAGGAGACCGTCTGCGCCAGGTCGACCGGCGTGCCGTCCACGCACAGCCGCATGCCGCCGATCGGCAGCAGGTTCAGCCCGGTCGCCGTGACCACGACGTCGGCGGGGATGGTGCGGCCCGACTCCAGCTCCACGCCGTCCTCGGTGAAGGTGCGGATCCGGTCGGTGACGATCTCCGCCCTGCCCGAGCGCAGCGCCCGGAACAGGTCGCCGTCGGGCACGAGGCACAGCCGCTGGTCCCACGGGTCGTAGGGCGGGTCGAAGTGCGTGTCGACGTCGAAGCCGGCCGGCAGCTGCCGGAGCAGGCCCCTGCGCACGAGGGCCCGCATCGCCGCCGGCCGGCGCCGGCTGAACTGGTAGGACGCCGTGGAGACCAGCACGTTCTTCCAGCGCACCAGCGGGTAGACCCGCCGCGGCGACAGCCGCCTGCGCAGCGCCCGGGCCAGCGGGTCCCGACCGGGCAGCGACAGGACGTAGCTCGGCGTCCGCTGCAGCATGGTCACGTGCCCGGCCTTCGCGGCCAGGCTCGGCACGAGCGTCACCGCCGTCGCGCCGCTGCCGATGACGACGACCCGCCGGCCGGCGTGGTCGAGGTCGTCGGGCCAGTGCTGCGGGTGGACGATCCGGCCCCCGAAGCGCTCCTCCCCCTCGAAGCGCGGGCGGTGGCCCTCGTCGTAGCGGTAGTAGCCGGTGCAGACCGACAGCCAGGAGCAGGTGAGCCGCACCGTCCCGCCGGTGTCGGTGCGCTGCACGGTGACCGTCCACCGCGCCTCGGCGCTGGACCAGTCGGCGGCCACGACGCGGTGGTGGAAGCGGATCGCCCCGGTCACCCCGTACTCCTGCGCGGTCTCCTCGATGTACCGGCGGATGACCGGCCCCTCGGCGATCGACTCCTCCTCGGTCCACGGCCGGAAGGCGTAGCCCAGCGTGAACATGTCGGAGTCGGAGCGGACGCCGGGGTAGCGGAAGAGGTCCCAGGTGCCGCCGACCGCCGCCCGGGACTCGAGGACGGCGAAGGTCTTCCCCGGGCACTCGCGGCGCAGGTGGCACGCGGCGCCGATGCCGGAGAGCCCCGCGCCCACGATCAGGACGTCGACGTGCTCGAGGGGGGACGCGGAGGAGGGCACGGGCACCGCAGGACCGTATCGGCACCCCGCCGACCCGCCGCGCGCACCGGCGACCGCCGCGCAGGGGCGGGCCGGGCGTGGCCGGCCGTCGGGCCGGTCCGGGCGGCGCGCGGCGGCGCCCGGCGTCGTCACCAGGCATCGTGCCCGCGCCGGCGGCGGGGACACCGGGCCGCGCGATCCCTCCCGGGAGGGACGGAAGACCCTGCCCGTTCGGTGAGGTGCGGTGTCGACTCGACCGCATGGACGCGACGCTGGCCACCGGCGCCCGCCGGTCGCGCCCGCCGGCGACCGGCGGCGCCCGGCCGCGGCCGGTCCGGCACCCGGCGGACCTGGTGCGCGTGGCGCTCGGCCTGGCCGTCACCGGCGTCGGGTTCCTCATCGCCCAGCGGGGAGAGCTGCCCACGCTCGAGCGCGACCTGTTCCGGCTCGTCAACGACCTCCCGGCGCTCGTCCTCCCGCTCGTCTGGACCGTCATGCAGCTGGGCAACGTCGTCGCCGTCCCCGTGGTGGCCGCGCTCGCCGCCGCGGCGCGGCGGTGGCGGATGGCCCGGGACCTGCTGGTCTCCGGCCTGCTGGCCTACGTCACGGCCGATCTGGTCAAGAGCGTGGTCGGTCGCGAGCGGCCGGGCGGGCTGCCGGTCGGGGCGGTGCTGCACGAGGGCCCCGTGACCGGCCTCGGTTTCATCTCCGGGCACTCGGCCGTCGCGGCCGCCCTGGCGGCCGCCGCCGCTCCCTACCTCTCCCGGCGCGGCCGCCGCGTGGTGTGGACCCTCGCCTGGCTGGTGGCGCTGGGCCGCGTGTACGTCGGCGCCCACCTGCCGCTGGACATCGTGGGCGGCATGGCCACCGGCTGGGCCATCGGGGCGCTGGTGCACTGGGTCCTCGGCGTCCCGCGGTGGCACCCCGACGCCCGCCGCGCCGACGCGCTGCTGCGGCGCTTCGGGCTGGTCGTGCACGAGCTGCGGCCGGCGGCCGTGGTCGCCCGCAGCTCGCACCCGTTCGAGGGCGTCGACGCCGGCGGCCGGCGGCTCTACGTCAAGCTGCTCGACCCCGACCCCTTCGAGCGCGACTGGCTGCACCGGCTGTACCGCCTGCTGGCGGCCCGCGACGTCAAGGACGCCGACGCCGTTGCCCCGCTGGACCGCCAGGCGGAGCAGGAGGCGTTCGCGGCGCTGACGGCGCGCGAGCACGGCGTGCGCGCCCCCAGGGTCGTCCTCGCCCGGGGCGACGACCGCGGCGCCGTCGTCGTCCAGGAGCTCGTGCCCGGCCGGCCGCTCGACGAGCTGGCGCCGGAGGAGCTGACCCCCGGCCTGCTGCGCGACGTGTGGCAGCAGGTCGCGCTGCTCCGGCAGGCCGGGATCGCGCACCACGACCTGCAGGCCTCCAGCGTGCTGGTCGACGAGCAGGGCCGGCCGTGGGTCGTCGACTTCGGCAACGCCCAGACCGCCGCCGACGAGCGCGCCCTCGCCGGCGACCTGGCCGAGCTCATGGCCTCGCTGGCGCTCCGGCTGGACCCGGAGACCGTCGTGGACAGCGCGGTCGACCGGCTCGGCCCGCGTGCCGTGGGCCACGCCCTGCCGGGTCTCGCGCCGCTGACCCTCACCGCGGCCACCCGCGCCGGGCTGTCGGCGCGGCGCGACCGGCTCGGCGACCTGCGCCGCGCGGTGCGCACGCGGGTGGGCATGCCCGACCCGGACCGGCCGGCCTTCCCGCCGGCCGGGCTCCCCGCGCGGCTGGCCGCCGCCGCCGGCGTCGTCGCCGTCCTCGTCGGCGTGCCGGTGCTGGGCGGTGCCACGGAGGTCCTCGAGGCGGTCGGGGGCGGCGGCTGGCGCTGGCTGGGCGCCGCGCTCGCGTTCGCGGTGCTCGCCCGCGCCGCGTCGGCGGCCGCCGCGCTGGCCGCGGTCGACCGGCCGCTGGCCCTCGCCCGCACCTACGGGGCGTCGATGGCCGCCGACGGCGCGACGGTGCTGCACGGGCGGCGCGGCTGGCGGCGGGCCGCCGCCCGCTACCTGGAACGGGCCGGGGTGCAGCCGGTCACCGCCCGGGGGTCGGTCGACCGGTTCACGGCCGGCGCCGTGGCGGCCGCGGCGCTCGTCGCCGTCGCCGCGCTCCTCCTCACCCTCGTCGAGGGGAGGCTGACCGCCTGGCGGACACCGGACGCCGTGATGCCGGCGGTGCTCCTCGGCGCGGGCGCGTGCGCGCTGGTGCTGCTCGGGCAGTGGCTCGCCGGCCGGGACGACCCCGCGCGCGAGGAGCGGGGCGAGGTCCACCGGGGGGTGCTCGCCGCGCTGCGCGAGGGGTTGCGCCGCGCCGATCCGGCGAAAGGACCGACGTGGCGCCGCGGTCCGCAGGTGGGCTGGGCGGCGCTGGCGGTGGTGCTCGAGGCCGCGACGCTGGCCGCCGCGGTGCACGCCGCCGGCGCCGACCTGCCGCTGCTGGAGACGGTGACCGTCTACGCGCTGCTGCACCTGCTGTGGTCGGTGCTCCCCGTGACCGGGACGCCGGGCGCGGCCGACCTGCTCCTCCTGCTGGCGCTGACCGCGCTCGGCGCGCCGCTGGCCCCGGCCTGCGCGGCCGTGCTCGCCTTCCGGCTGCTGACCTTCTGGCTGCCGGCGGCGGCCGGGTCGCTGTTCATCGGCCGCCTCGAGCGCCGCCTGGTGCTGTGAGCACGACCCGGGCGCCGGTGCGGGCGCTGCGCGCGCGGTTCGGCAGCGCGGCGCTGACCGCGCTGGTCGCGGTGGCCGTCTTCGCCGGCGTCCTGCCGCAGATCGGCGACTACTCCGCCGCCTGGGAGCTCCTCGGGCGGCTGAGCACGCCCGCGGTGGCGCTGCTCGCCGCCGTCGCGCTGGTCAACCTGCTCTCCTACGCGCCGCTGTGGATGGCGGCGCTGCCGGGCCTGCGGTGGACCCGGGCGGTGCTGGCCGACCAGGTGTCGACGGCGATGGCCAACACCCTCCCCGCCGGGTGGGCGGTCGGCGTCGGGGTCAACGCGGTCATGTTCCACGCCTTCGGCTTCGGCCCGGCCGCGATCACCCGGGCCGTCGTCCTGACCGGCGTCTGGAACAACCTGGTCAAGCTGGCGATGCCGGGCCTCGCGCTGGCCGCGCTGGCGGCCACCGGGGAGGCGGCCGAGGGGCTGGTGGTCGCCGCCGTCGCCGGCGTCGGGGTGCTGCTGCTGGCCACCGCCGCCCTGGTGGCGGTCCTCGCGGACCCGCACGCGGCTGCGGTCGTGAGCGGCACCGCCGAGCGGGCCGCGGGGGCGGTCTGCGCGCTCGTCCGCCGCCCGCGGCCGGCCGGCTGGGTGGCCGCGACGGACCGCTTCCGCACCGACTCCCTCGCCCTCGTGCGGGAGCGCTGGCCGCAGCTGTCCCTCGCGGCCGTGGCCAGCCACGCGGCGGTGTTCGTCCTGTTCCTCACGACCCTGCGGCTGGTCGACGGCGCCGACGGCATCTCCTGGCTGGTCGCGCTCGCCGTCTTCTCGGTCACCCGCCTGGTCACCCTCGTGCCGGTGACGCCGGGCGCGCTGGGGGTGGCCGAGCTCAGCTACGTCGCCGGGCTCACCGCCGTGGGCGTCGACGGCTCGGCCGCCACCGCCGTGGTGCTCCTCTTCCGCTTCCTCACCTGGTTCCTCCCGATCCCCGGTGGCGCGCTGGCCTGGGCGGTCTACCGGCGCGGCGCCGGCGCGGACCACCCCGCGCACGCCCGGGAGCCGGCGGCGTGAACGCCGCGGTCCGCCGCCGGCCGGCCGACGCCGTGCTCGCCGTCGCCGGGGCCGCCGTCACCGCGGCGACGGCCGTCGCGGTGGCCGGCGGCACCGTCGGGCCGGTCGAGCGCGCGGTCTTCCGGTTCGTCAACGGCTGGCCCGACGCGGTCACCGGGGTCCTGTGGCTGTTCCAGCTCCTCGGCGTGCTCGGGGTGCCGCTGCTCCTCGCGATCCCCGCCGCCGCCCTCCGGAAGTGGCGGCTGGCCGCCGCCCTCGTGCTGCTGGTGCCGCTCAAGCTGGTGGTGGAGCGGGCGGTGCTCAAGGAGCTGGTCCACCGCGAGCGGCCGGGCACCACCATCCCCGGGGCGGTGCTGCGCGACGTGCCGTCGGCGGGCGAGTCGTTCCCGTCCGGCCACGCCGTGGTCGCCTTCGGCGTGGTCGTGGTGCTGTGGCCGTACCTGCGGCGGCGCTGGCGGCTGGTCGTGCTGCTGCTCGCGGTCCTCAACTCGGTCGCGCGGGTCCACCTCGGCGCGCACGCCCCGCTGGACGTCGTCGGCGGCGCGTCCGCCGGCGTCGCCGTGGGCGGGCTGCTGAACCTGCTCGTGGGCGTGCCTACCGGCGCGCGACCGCACGCAGCCGCACCAGCGAGACCAGCGCGGCGACCAGGCCGATGACCCCGCCGACGAGGCCGATCCAGAGCACCACCCGCGCGGCGGTCTCCCACCCGGAGCCGAGGTCGAACGGGAACACCTGCAGCACCCGCGCGGTCACCACCAGCCCGAACGCCGTCGTCACCAGCGTCCCGGCCGGGGCGAGCCAGCCCTCCGGGCGCACCAGCTGGACCAGCGCGACCACGATGCCCGCCACCAGCGCCGCGTCGACGAACGGCAGGACCCGCGTCGTGTCGCCGGTCAGGAACGGCACGACCTCCCACCCCGGCCAGGCGTGCACGAGCAGGAGGAGCACGGCGTCGGCCAGCAGCCCGGCTCCGGCGGTCGCGCGCCGTGCCGCCGCGGCCGGCGGGCGGGTGCGCTGCTCGGTCACGGCGGCAGGCTAGGTCCGCGACGGCTCGCCCGACCGGGGCCGTGGGTCCGCGATGTGCGGGCCGGAGGGCCCGGCCGCGGCGCACAGCCCGTCGAGCGCCGCCTGCAGGGCGCCGGTGGGCACCGGCAGGTCCGGCACGCGCTCCGGGTCGACCACCGCCGTGACCGCCGGACGACGTCCGGCTGCTCGGGCGCCGCGCGCGGCAGCAGGGCCGAAAGTCGGCGCCGATCGGTGACGTCCGGACGACGACCGGGCGCGGCCGGGGCGCGAGGCTGGGAACGCCTCCCGCCGCGGGCGGGGACCCGCCGAGAACTCCGGAGACCGCGATGTCCACCGACGACGACCTGGTCACCTTCCCCGGCCTGCGGGCGCTCGCGATCCGCCGGCTGCGGCGCCGGCGCGAGTTCGTCGAGCACCTGGTGGCCTACGGCATCGTCACCGTCGCCCTGTGGGCGATCTGGCTGATCATCGCCCTGTCCGCGGGCACCGCCTACCCGTGGCCGCTGTTCGTCATGGCCGCGTGGGGCGTCGGCCTGGCCTTCCACGCGTGGTCGGCGTTCGGCCTGCCGAGCCGGCCGATCGACGAGGACGCCATCGCGCGGGAGATGGACCGCCTGGCGCAGCGGTGACGCCCACCCGTACCCCCGACCGCGGCGCACGAGGGCACGATCACCACCGTCCGCCGAGGAGGAGCCGTCCATGAGCCTGTCCGATCTGGTCCCGTCCGTCCGCGACGCGCTCACGGTGCGCCGCGTCTTCGGCGAGCCCTACGAGCGCGACGGGGTGACGGTCATCCCGGCGGCGGTCGTGCGCGGGGGCGGCGGTGGCGGCTCCGGCCGCCAGGGCGGCGAGCAGGAGGGCGAGGGCGAGGGCGGCGGTTTCGGCCTGATCGCGCGCCCGGCCGGCGCCTACGTCGTCAAGGACGGCGAGGTCGCCTGGCAGCCGGCGGTCGACGTCAACCGCATCGTGGCCACCGCGGTCGCCGGCTGGGTCGCGGTCGCCTGGCTGGTGTCCCGCGCTCTCCGCGGGCGGCGCCCGGTCAGTTCGTGAGGACGGCGGCGCCGCCGAAGCGGCCGTGGGCGAGGTCGGCCAGCGCCCGCGGGGCCTGCGCCATCGGGTAGGCGGTGGTGGTGGCGCGGACGCCCAGGCGCCCCGCCAGCCGGAGGAACTCCTCGCCGTCGCGGCGGGTGTTGGCGGTGACGCTGCGCAGCCGGCGCTCCTGGAACAGCTCGGCCGAGTAGTCCAGCGCGGGGATCCCCGACAGCCAGATACCGGCCACCGCCAGCGTCCCGCCCCGGTCGAGGGCCCGCAGCGCCACCGGCACCAGCTCGCCCGCCGGGGCGAACAGGATCGCGCCGTCCAGCGGCTCCGGCGGCTCGTCGGTCGCCTCCCCCACCGAGTCGGCGCCGAGCGCGGTGGCCAGGGCCCGGTTCCGCTCGCCCCGGGTGAGCACGTGCACCCGCAGGCCCTGGGCGAGGGCGACCTGCGCGGTGAGGTGGGCGCTGCCGCCGAAGCCGTAGATGCCCAGGCGCCCGCCGGGCGGCACGTCAGCGCAGCGCAGCGCCCGGTAGCCGATGATCCCGGCGCACAGCAGCGGGGCCGCGGCGACGTCGTCGAGCCCCTCTGGCAGGCGGTGGGCGAACGCCTCGTCGGCCAGGCAGGCGTCGGCGTACCCGCCGTCGACGTCCCAGCCGGTGAACGTGGGGTGGGCGCACAGGTTCTCGTCCCCGCGCCGGCACCAGGCGCAGCTGCCGTCGGTGCGGCCCAGCCAGGCGACCCCGATCCGCTCCCCCAGCGCGAACCGGGACGCCCCCGGGCCCCGGGCGTCGACGACGCCGACGACCTCGTGCCCCGGCGTGACCTGCGGCCGCCGCGGCGGCAGGTCGCCCTCGGCGAGGTGCAGGTCGGTGCGGCAGACGCCGCAGCAGGCGACGCGCACCCGCACCTGGCCGGGACCGGGCTCGGGCAGGGCCCGCTGCACCCGGCGCAGGGGGCCCTGGTCGATCGGCCCCGGTGCGTCGACCACCCAGGCCCGCACCGCCGGCGTGCCCCCTCAGCCGGCGGGCGCGGCCGCGGCGACGTCGGCCGCCGCCGTCCCGGCCGGGCCGGCGGCCCGCTGGTGCACCACCATCACCGGGCAGGGGGCGTGCATCACGCAGTGCAGCGCCGCCGAGCCCAGGACGACGCCCTGCAGCTGGTTGCGGCTGCGGCTGCCGACGACCAGCAGCCGGGCTCCCTGGGCCTCGCGGACGAGCACCGGACCGGGGTGCCCCTCGACCGCGACCACCCGCACCGCCTCGGAGAGCACCGGCTCGGGTCCGAGCACGTCGCGGACGATCGCCTCGCCGCGCGCCAGCGCGTGCGCGCGGCTCTCGCCCAGCGGGGGCGCCATGACCGCGTAGAGGTCGCTCCAGTAGTTGGGCGCCTCGTAGGCGAGGACGGCGTCCACCCGGGCGCCGAGCGGCCCGGCCTGGGCCACCGCGGTGAGCAGCGCGGCGCGGGCGTGCTCGGAGCCGTCCAGCCCCACGACCACCCGCGGCGGCCCGCCGGCGGTCGCCGTCGTCGGGTGCACGACGACGACCGGGCAGCGCGCGTGGGCCGAGCAGTGCAGGGCGACGGAGCCGGCGACGGTGCTGCGCAGGCCGCCGCGGCCGCGGCTGCCCACCACCAGGAGGTCGGCCCCCGCCGACCGCTGCACGAGGTGGGCCGACGGCGGACCGGCGACGACGAGCACCTCGACGTCGACGGCCGGGCCGGCCTCGGCGCGGACCTCCTCCACCGTCGCCCGCGCGCGGGCCTCGGTGTCGGCCCGGATGGCCTCGACCCGCTGCTGGTCGAGCAGGTAGGGGTCGGCCCAGTAGAAGTCCACCGGGAAGGCGCTGACCACCTCGAGGACCGCGCCGCGGCGGGCGGCCTCGGCCATCGCCCAGGCCAGCGCCGCGCGGGCCCCCGTCGAGCCGTCGATGCCGACGACGACCCGCTGCCTGCCTGCGTCCACGTCCGTCTCCTCCTGTCGCGGGAACCCTGCAGGGCGAACCCTCGTCAGCGCCCGGCCTCGCGGGTCAGCTCCGCCCCGGCGCCGGCCGCTCCGGTCGGCGTGGTCGGCCCGCGGGGCGCGGGGATCCGGACCGGCGGCGGCGCGGGCGCCCGTGGCACCGCGAGGCCGACGAGCAGGCCGCCGACGGCCAGCAGCACGACACCGGCGGTGAATAGCCCGGCGATCAGCCAGCCCAGGCCCGGCACCGTGGCGCCGGCCCGCACCTCGGCGTCCACCCCGGCGGCGCCGTCGGCCCGCATCACCACGACCGCCCAGTCGCCGTCGTCGGGCCGCCAGGTCAGCGACTGCGTGCCGCTGCCGCTGCTGGAGGCCACCCAGATGTCGCTGTCGGCCGGCAGCTGCGCCGGGGCGCCCCCGGGGCGGTCGGTGGTGTCGAACCGCTCGGACCCGCTGCCGGTCGCGCTGGCGGACAGGTCGTCCAGGGAGGCGTGCCCGACCCCGTCGAGGTAGGCGGCGGCGGCGGCGCCGCTCGCCACGCCGACGAACAGCTCGTCGTCGGGGTCGGTCGGCGTGACCTCGATGCGGGCGGTGCCGATGAGCTCGTCGACGGCCCAGTCGAGCCCCTCGCCCTCGAGGCGGAAGGAGTCGGTCGTGACCGCGTAGCGGTCGGTGTCGATCCGGGCGTCGGGAGTCATCAGGTAGTCGCCGTCCCGCTGCGTCCGATCGGCCCACAGCAGGGTCCCCGCGCCGACCAGCGTGCCGCCCGCGCCGAAGAGCAGCAGGACGCCGATGACCAGCGCCACGACCCGGCCGGCGGTCCAGCTCGAGGACGGCGACGCGGGGGCCGACGCCGGAGCCGACGCAGGGGCGCCGGTGGGCAGCGGTGGCGTCGGGCCGGCCGGCACCGAGCCGGGGTCCGGGCCGCCCATGTCCATGCGGAACGGGGGGTACTCGTCGGTCATGAGGGACGCGTACGCCGCGACCCGCAGCGCCCACCGGTCCATGCCGAGCACGAAGTCGTACAGCGCCTGCGGGTAGCGACCGGAGAACAGCAGGACGACGCCGGCGATGAAGACCAGCAGCGCCACCAGCCCCCCGGCGCCCCAGCTCGTGTCCCAGACGCCGTCGGCGTCGGCGGTGTTGGTGCCGAGCCAGATCCCGCCGCCGACGAAGACGGCCACGATCACGTAGTGCGGGATGGCGAGCAGCCACCACTTCACCAGGACCAGCCCGCGGGACAGCCGCTCCGGGTAGGCCACGTCGAGGTGCGCCGGGTAGTCCGGCACGTCGGCGAGGGTGAACGGCGGGTACCGGTCGGTGCCCAGGGCCCCGTAGCCGTAGTAGTGCACCCGCCAGCTCCAGCGCAGCACGCCGACGTTGAAGTCGAACAGGGCGCGCGGGTACCGGGCGGTGAACAGGATCGCGAAGAAGGCGATGACGGCCACCAGGGCGAAGGCCGTCCACAGGAACGCCAGGACGACGTAGTGCGGGATCAGCAGGAGCCACTTGACCAGCCACAGCGCGCGGGACGCGCGCGGCTCGACCGCCGCGTCGACGCGCAGCGGGTACGGCCTGCGGTTCTCGGTCATCGGTCCGTCCTCTCGCGGCCCGGCGGCGCGAAGGGGCGGGCTGCCCGCTGCCGGCCGGTCCGGGTCGAGCGTCCCGGCGGCGGGGTGCCGCGGGACACCGACGTTGGTCGCCATCCCGGCCGGGACCAACGGCGCAGCCCACCGGGACCCCGGACCCCGGCGGCGGGCGCCGGCCGCGACCGATGCTCGGAGGAACCCGCGGTCCGAGGAGTCCTCCCGATGCAGCAGCCGTTACCGACCACGCCGCTTCTCGCCGTCGGCGTCCCGCCGGCACCGGTCGTCCTGCGCGTGGCCCACAGCCGGGCCGCCCGCCCCGGCTTTCCGGAGCGGCGGGCGATCCGCGCCCTCGGCACCGACCTGTTCGACGTCCGCCTCGCGTTCGCCACGGTGGGCTGCGGCGCCCGCGTCGCGCGGTTCCCCGAGGCGGCCGACCCCGACCTCGCCGCCGTGGTGACGCCCGTGCCGGGGGCCGCGGACCCGGCGCTCGTGGCCCTGACCACGGCGGCCCGCGACCGGACCGTCCCGAGCGGGACCGAGGAGGTGCTGCGCCGCCTGACCACGGTCGCGGCGGACGAGGGCGTGCAGCTGGTGCCCGTGCCCGCCCACCTGCGCGGACCGGGGCCGGCCCGGCTGCTCCCGTGGGACGGCCCGGGCGACGGGATGCTGGCCCTGCTGGCCACCCGGTCGGACGACCGGACGGCGTGGCTGCGGGCCGGGGAGGCGACCGAGCGGCTGCTGCTCGAGCTGGTGCCGTTCGGCTGGACGGCGGCCCCGCTGCCCGGAGCCACGGACGCCCCGCTCGACCGCACGCGGCTGCGGTCGGCGCTGGTGTGGGACGCCCACCCGCAGGCCCTGCTGCACCTGGAGGCGCTGTCGTGAGCGCCGGCCCCGTGGTCGTCGGCATCGACGACACCCCCGACTCGACCGCGGCGGCCGTCGTCGCCGCCACCTCCGCCGCCCGCCGCGGCGCGCCGCTCCGGCTGGTGCGGCTGCTCCCCGGCGGCGACGCCACCCCGCGGACCGCGGCCCTCGGCCGGCTGGACGCCGTGCGCACGGCGCTCGCGGAGGTGCTGCCGCAGGACGCGGTGACCGCCGTGGTGCGCGCCGGCCCACCCGAGCTGGTGCTGCGGCACGAGTCGCGCACGGCGGCGCTGCTCGTGGTCCCCGCCGCGGAGCGGGAGCTGGCCGCCACCCTCGTGCACCGGGCCGCCTGCCCCGTCCTGCTGGCCCGCACGCAGCCCGACGCCGGCGGCGTCGTGGTCGGGGTCGACGGCGGCCCCGGCACCGCCGCGCTGCTGCGCGCCGGCGTCGAGGAGGCCCGGGCCCGAGCGACCTCCCTGCTCGTGCTGCACGCCTGGGACCGCCCGTGCGCCGAGGCCGTCGAGGCCGCCGTGAGCGCGGCGGAGCGGGACCTGCTCGCGGGCTACGTGGAGCCGCTGCGCGCCGAGCACCCGGCGCTGGCGATCGACCTGCGCGTGGTGCACGCCCCGCCCGTGGAGGTCCTGCTGCGGGCGGCGCGGACCGCCGACGTCGTCGTCCTGGGCCGGCGCCCGGCGGGCCGTCGCGGGGAGACCGTCGACGCGGTCGCCACCGGCGCGGCGGGCCCCGTGCTGGTGGTGCCGCTCCCCGGTGCGGCGCGGCGGCCGGCGCCCCGCCGCGCCGAGCCGGTCCGTCCCGGCGTGACCGCCTGAGCGAGCTCAGCGCGGGACGACGTTCCACCGGACCCGGGCGGGGTCCACGGTGGCGCGGCCGTACTCGTACGGCCCCTCGGGCAGGTGCCAGACCGCCCCGCCGCCGTGCGGCACCAGCCGGCCGGCGGTGCTCGTCCAGCCGGGGACGGGCGTGGTCCAGCGGGCCCGGGTCGGCCCGCCGGGCAGGTCCGCCCAGCGGTCGTCGGTGGCGACGTCGCAGACCCGGTCCCGGGCGTCGACGGTGACCCGCACCGTGACCGTCCGCCCCGCGTCGGTCAGCGCGACGTCGAACCGCTCGTCGTCGACCGCCGTCCAGACCACCGCCGGCCCCAGGAGCATGGTCGGCGCCAGGAGCATGGTCGGCGCTAGCAGCACGGCGTCGTCCAGCCACGTGACCTGCTCGCTGACGTCGAACTCCGGCCCCGACCCGTCGGCGACCGGCACCAGGCCGAGCACCTTGCCCCGCATGCGGCCGGTGCCGGAGACGTAGCTGTCCACGCCGAACATCGGGACGACGCCGGCGACGTCGAGCCGCATCGTCCAGATCCGCGCCACCGGGCGCACGGTGCTGTACTGCCACGCCTCGAACGGCAGCGGGCCCTGTTCCGGGCGCAGCCGGAAGGTGCCCGTCCAGCGGGCGAGCAGGGAGACGTCGCGCGGGCGCCCCACGGCGCCGGAGGCGCGCAGCCAGCGCCGGGCCGGAGCGGGCAGGCCGGCGAGGTCCTCCTCGCCGACCGGTGCTGGGTCCACCGGTCCGGGGCGCACGCCGAGCCGCCGCACGCGGCGGGCGAGCCGCCGCTCCATGCCGGCCCCCAGGACGGCCCCCAGGACGGCGCGGCGCGGGCTCGGGGCCGGCGAGGTCACCGGGTGCCCCCGTCGGCCCGGCCGCCCGCCGTGCCGGGACGGGTGGTCGGCGCAGCGGGCACACCGCCACCCTGGACAACCGCCCGGGCGGCGAGACGTGGCGAAGGTCTCCCGTCGCCGGGACCTCGGCCCCGTCCGCGCCGGGACCCGCTCGGCCAGGCTGCTGCCGTGTCCACGTCCGGGGTCCCGGCCCGCACCCTGCGGCGCCGCTTCACGCTGGGCTCCGGCCCCCTGAAGCGGGCCTCCGACCGCGTCGAGTTCCTGTCCCGCGTCGTCCTCGTGCTGGCGCTGCTGGCGGCCCTGCCGGCCGGCCTCGTCGTCGGCGGCCGGGCGTCGGCCACGATGCACGCCGTCGCCGCCGAGCAGGCCGCCGAACGGCACCGGGTGAGCGCCACGCTCCTCTCCGACGCGGAGGCGGACGACGGACCCGCTACCCCCGACGTGCCGACGGCCGCGACGTGGCTGGGCCCGGACGGGACCGCCCGCAGCGGCGACGTGGACGCCCCCGCCGGCGCCCGCTCGGGCACCACGGTGGACGTCTGGGTCGACGACGCCGGCGCGCTCACCGACGACCCGCTGACCTCCGCCGAGGCGACCGGCCAGGGGATCGTCCTCGGCGTCCTCACCGCGCTGGGGACCGTGCTCGCCGCGCTCAGCGGCCACCTCCTCGTGGTCTGGCTGCTGGAGCGGCGCCGCCTCCGGCGCTGGGAGCGCGGCTGGGCGTCGGTCGAACCGCTCTGGGTCAGCCGCTTCCGCTGAGCCTCCCCCGTCGTCCCGGGCGGTACGACCGCGGTCAGAGGCGGTACGAGCGCAGCAGCCTCGCCCACAGCGGCCGGTTCCCGGGGTGTTCCCCGGGCGCCTCGAGACGGCCCGGCTCTCGTTCGGCGAGCGGGCGGTGGTGACCGCGATGCGGGCCCCCGGTCGGGGACTTCCGGGACGGGGCGCAGGTGGAGGCCTGGGCCGCCGAGATCGCGGCGGCCGTGACCGGCACCGACGTCCCGGCGGCCGCGGCGCGCGCTCAGGCCTGAGCGGCCGACTCCCCCGCGATCACCGACAGCGGCCGGCCGGCGCCCTCGCGGACGACGGTGACCGGGCACGGGGCGTGGTGCACCAGCTGGTCGCTGGTGGAGCCGAGCAGCAGGCCGGTGAACCCGCCGCGGCCGCGCGCGCCCACCACCAGCAGGTCTGCGCCCTCGGCCGCCTGGATCAGCGCCTTGGCCGGCGACCGGTGCACCACGTGCGTGCGCACCTGCACCGACGGGTCGATGCCGGCCGCGGCGACGCAGGCGTCCAGGTCGTCCAGGACGGCCTGCTCGAAGTCGCCCAGCGGCGGGACGTAGCCCGGCGCCCAGGACTTCGGCCTCGGGGCGGTGGTGATCTGCCACGCCCGGACCACGTGCAGCACCAGCCCGGCGCGGCCGGCGAGCCCGGCCGCCCAGCGCAGCGCTCCCTGCGCGCACTCCGACCCGTCGTGCCCGACGAGCACGCCGCCGTCGATCCTCACGGCCTCGCTGACCTCGGCCACTCTGCCTCCTCCTCGCGTCCCACGGCTGCCTCGGGGCCACGCTGCTCCCCCGGCCGCTGCCCCGGCAGGGACGAAGGTGCTCCCGGCCGGGACGTCCGTCCCTGACCGGAACTGCCGGGCGCGGCCGAGAGTTCCAGGTGGATCCTCCGGTCAGCATCCAGCACCGGGTGCCCCGGCGCGGCCTCGGGGAGGACAGCAGGTGCCGACCACGGACGTGGACCGGGCGCACGAGCCGCTCGACCAGGCGGAGTGCCTGCGGCTGCTCGGCACGACCCGGATCGGGCGGCTGGCCTACACGCGGTCGGCCCTCCCCGTGGTCCGCCCCGTCTCGTTCCGGCTGCGGGAGGGCGACGTGGTGATCCCCGCGCGGCTCGGCAGCCCGCTGCTCGACGCGGTGCGGGGCGCCGTCGTCGCCTTCGAGGCCGACGCCTACGACGACGAGGGACGGACCGGGTGGACGGTCTCCGTCACCGGCCCCTCGCGGGTGGTGCAGCGCGCCCCCGACCCGGTGTGCCCCCTGGAGTGCGTCATCGCCGTCCGGATCACACTGGTGCAGGGGTGGCGCACCACCGCGCCGCCCGTGCCGGCCGGTTCGTGACGGATCGGATCCGGAAATCCCGCCTCCGTGCCTTCCGCTCCCCCGGCCCCCGTGGCACGGTGGCACCCGGGAGGTGCTCGTAGCATGCCGGTCCACGGACGGCGACCCGAGAACGGCGACCGGGACGGCTCGCCGCTGTCGGCCATGCGCCTCACGGAGCTGATCGCCGAGGTCCAGGAGCGGCTGGACTCCGTCGCCCGCGCGCAGGGCCGCGTGCAGAACCTGCTCGACGCCTTCCTCAGCGTCTCCACGGGGCTCGACCTGCCCAGCACCCTGCGCCGCCTGGTGGAGAGCGCCTGCGACCTCGTCGACGCCCGGTACGGGGCGCTCGGCGTGCTGCGCCACGGCGGCGACGGCCTGGCCGCGTTCATCCACGTCGGCGTCGACGACGAGCTGGCCGCGCGGATGGGCCACCTGCCCGAGGGCAAGGGCGTGCTCGGCCAGCTGATCAGCGAGCCGTACCCGCTGCGCATCCACGACCTCGCCGAGCACCCCAGCTCGGTGGGCTTCCCGCCGCACCACCCGCCGATGAAGACCTTCCTCGGCGTCCCCGTGCTGGTCCGCGGCGAGGTCTTCGGCAACCTCTACATGACCGAGAAGCGGCACGGGGACTTCACCGCCGAGGACGAGGCGGTGCTCACCGCGCTGGCCGGCGCCGCCGGCATCGCCATCGACAACGCCAACCTGTACGAGCAGAGCGAGGAGCGCCGCCGCTGGCTGGCCGCCGTCGCCGACGTCCGCGCCGTCCTGCTCGACGCGCCGTCGGCCGGTGCGGCGCTGGTCCTCATCGCCGAGCGGGTGGCCGACCTGACCGAGGCCGACGTCACCTGGCTGCTGCTGGGCCCCGAGGAGGGCACCGGCGCGTACACCGTCGCCGCGCAGAGCCGCCGGTGGGCCCGCGACCTGACCGGCGAGCGGCTCTCCGCCGCCGACAACCCGGTGCTGGAGGCGGTGGAGCGGGCCGGCGGGGTGGTCACCCTCGATCTCTCCACCCTCGACCTCGGCACCCTGGACCCGCAGGTCCAGTGGGGTCCGTGCATCGCGATCCCGCTGCGCGGCACCCACGCCGACAGCGCCGTCGTCATCGCCTGCCGCAAGGCCGGCACCGCGCCGTTCGACGAGTCGGTCACCCCGCTGGTCACCGCCTTCGCCGACCAGGCCACCACCGCCCTCGACATGGCCGCGCGCCAGCAGCTGGCCCGCCGGCTCGACCTCTACGAGGACCGCGACCGGATCGCCCGCGACCTGCACGACCACGTCATCCAGCGGGTGTTCGCCTCCGGGCTGGCCCTGCAGTCGGTGCTGCCGCGGGTGAGCGACGCGAAGGTGCGCGAGCGCATCCAGTTCGTCGTCGGGCAGCTCGACGAGACCGTCCGCGACATCCGGACGACGATCTTCGACCTGCACACCACCGACACCGGGAGCGCGGGTGAGAGCCTGCGCCGGCGGCTGCTCGACATCGTGAACGAGACCGCCGGGGACCTCGAGCCGACGGTGCGCATGTCGGGCGCGGTCGACAGCCTGGTCCCCGCCGACCTGGCCGCCGACGTGGAGGCCGTCGTCCGCGAGGGTCTGAGCAACGCCGCCCGGCACTCCGGCGGCCGGCACGTGACGGTGACCCTGGACGTGACCGACCGGGTGGTCCTGGAGGTCGTCGACGACGGCCGCGGGATCGACCCGGAGGCGGCGCGCAGCGGCCTGCGCAACCTCGAGCGCCGGGCGGCGCGCCACGGCGGCGAGGCCGCGGTCGCCCCGCTGCCCGACGGCGGCACCCGCCTGCGCTGGTGGGCGCGGTTGCGCTGAGCCCTACCGCGGCGTGTTGCGCAGCTCGGTGGCGAGGACGGCGGCCTGCGTGCGGCGCTCGAGGCCGAGCTTGGACAGCAGGTGGGAGACGTAGTTCTTGACCGTCTTCTCGGCCAGGAACATCCGCTCGCCGATCTGCCGGTTGGTCAGGCCCTCGCCGATAAGCTCCAGCACGGTGCGCTCCTGCTCGCTCAGCTTGGCCAGCGGCCCCGCCGGCTCGGCCGCGCGCCGCATGCGCTCGAGGACCGCCGTCGTCGCCTGGGGGTCGAGCAGCGACCCGCCCGCGGCGACCGTCCGCACGGCGGTGACCAGGTCCTGGCCGAGGATCTGCTTGAGCAGGTAGCCCGACGCCCCGGCCATGATCGCCTCGAACAGCGCCTCGTCGTCGCTGTAGCTGGTCAGCATGATCACCTTGAGCTCGGGCATCCGCGAGCGCAGCTCGCGGCAGACCGACACGCCGTCGCCGTCGGGCAGCCGCACGTCCAGCACGGCGACGTCGGGCCGCAGCGCGGGCACCCGCGCGAGCGCCTCCGTGGCGTTCTTCGCCTCGCCGATCACCGAGATGCCCGGGTCTCCCTCCAGCACGTCGGCGACACCACGCCGGACGACCTCGTGGTCGTCCAGCAGGAAGACCCTGATGGGGGCAGCCCCGTTCTGCGCGCTCACGATTCGCAGGTTAGGTCGCGGTGGCCCGGTGCGCTCCGGGCCGAAAGTCCCTATCGGCGACCCGGCGCTCCGCGCCGGCGCGGGCGGCGGCCGGTCCACGCCCCGTTCCGACCCGGGCGGTTGCTCCCACGGGCGCGGCCCGCCAGGTTGTCGGTGAGGGTCCGACGCCACCCGCCCGCGGGACCTCCGACCCCCCGGGCGGCGTGGTCGTCCGACGGAGGATCGACCGGACGCCGACGACGAGGAGTGCCGCGCATGACCGCGACCGAGACCCGGCCCGCCGCCGAGGACTACCCGGCCGACGAGCTGGAGCTGGACCTGCGCTGGTGGGCGGCGGCGAACTACCTCACCGCCGCGCAGATCTACCTGCGCGACAACCCGCTGCTGCGCGAGCCGCTGACCCGCGAGCACGTCAAGCCGCGGCTGCTGGGTCACTGGGGCACCAGCCCCGGGCTGACGATGATCCACGCCCAGCTCAACCGGCTGATCCGCCGCACGGGCAGCGAGGTCCTGCTGGTGACCGGCCCCGGGCACGGCGGGCCGGCGGTGCTGGCCGGCGCCTACCTCGACGGCACCTACGGCGAGGTGCACCCGTCCGTGACGCGGGACGTGGCCGGGTTGACGCGGCTGGTCCGCGAGTTCTCCACCCCGGGCGGGGTGAGCAGCCACGCCGGCATCCACATCCCCGGCAGCATCCACGAGGGCGGCGAGCTGGGGTACGCCCTCGTGCACGCCGCGGGCGCCGCCTTCGACGACCCCGACCTGCTGGTGGCCTGCGTCATCGGCGACGGCGAGGCAGAGACCGGGCCGCTGGCCGCCTCGTGGCGGCTGCCGGCCTTCCTCAACCCCCGCCGGGACGGCGCGGTGCTGCCGGTCCTGCACCTCAACGGGCACAAGATCTCGGGGCCGACGATCCTCGGCCGCACCTCCGACGAGGACGTCTGCGCGTTCCTGCGCAGCCAGGGGTGGGACCCGGTCGTGGGGGGGGGGGGGGGGGGGCGGGGGGGGGGGGCGCGCGGCGGGCGCGGGGGCCCCCCCCCCCCCCCCCCCCCCCCCCGCCCCCCCCCCCCCCCCCACCCCCCCCCCCCCCCCCCCCCCCCCCCGGCGACCGTGTTCACCGCCTTCGGCGCCGCGCTCACCGCCGCCCACCGGAGCATCCGGGAGATGCAGGCCGCGGCGCGCTCGGGCACGCCCGGCGCGACGGCCCCGTGGCCGGCGGTCGTGCTGCGCACGCCCAAGGGCTGGACCGGCCCGCGCGAGGTGGACGGCGTCCCGGTCGAGGGCACGTTCCGCTCCCACCAGGTGCCGCTCAGCGGGGTCCGCGACAACCCCGCGCACCTGGCGCAGCTGGAGCGCTGGCTGCGGTCCTACCGCCCGGAGGAGTGCTTCGACGCCGACGGCCGGCTGGTGCCGGAGCTGGCCGCGCTCACGCCGGAGGGCGACCTGCGCATCTCCGCCACCCCCCGCACCGGCGGGCCGCGGTTCCGGGTCCGCCCCCTGCCGCTGCCCGACCTCGCCGACTACGCGCTGCCCGTGACCGCCCCCGGCGTCCTGGAGCACGAGACCACCCGCCCGCTCGGCGAGCTGCTGCGCGACGTGCTCACCCGCACCGGCCGGGCCGACGGCGGCGGCGACTTCCGGCTGTTCTCCCCCGACGAGACCAACAGCAACCGGCTGGGCGCGGTCTTCGAGGCCACCGACCGCTGCTGGCAGCTGCCGACGCTCCCGGGCGACGACCACCTCGGCCCGGACGGCCGGGTGATGGAGGTGCTCAGCGAGCACCTGTGCGAGGGGTGGCTGGAGGGCTACACGCTCACCGGCCGGCACGGGCTGTTCGCCACCTACGAGGCGTTCGCGATGGTCAGCGCCTCGATGATCGTGCAGCACGCCAAGTGGCTGCAGCTGGCCGAGGGCCACCCCGGGCGGGCGCCCGTCCCCTCGCTGAACATCCTGCTCACCAGCACGACCTGGCGGAACGACCACAACGGGTTCTCGCACCAGGGGCCCGGGCTCATCGACACGGTCGCCCCGCTGGCGCCGGACGTCACCCGGATCTGGTTCCCGCCGGACGCCAACAGCACGCTGGTCGTCGCCGAGCAGTGCCTCACCAGCCGCGGCCGGCTCAACCTGATCGTCGTCGACAAGCAGCGGCACCTGCAGTACCTCGACCTGGAGGGCGCCCGGAACCTGGTCTCGGCCGGCGCCGCGGTCTGGGAGTGGGCCGGCACCGAGGAGCCGGGCAGGTCCCGGCGCGACCGGCCCGACGTCGTGCTGGCCGCGATCGGCGACGTGCCGACGATGGAGGTGCTCGCCGCGGCGCAGCTGCTGCGGCAGTACGTGCCGCACCTGCGGCTGCGGGTGGTGAACGTGGTCGACCTGATGGGGCTGCTGCCCGAGGGGGAGCACCCCGCCGCCTTCAGCGCCTCGCGCTTCGCCGACCTGTTCACCGACGAGGTCGACGTCGTCGTCGCCTTCCACGGCCACCCGCGGGCCATCCACCCGCTGCTGCACGGCCGCCCCGACATCGACCGGTTCCACGTCCGCGGCTTCACCGAGCACGGGACGACGACGACGCCGTTCGACATGGTGGTGCTCAACCGGATGAGCCGCTACGACCTCGTGCTGGAGGCGCTGCGCCGCACCCGGCGGGTGCCCGAGGGCGGCGACCGCCTGGCCCGCCTGTGCCGCGAGCAGCTGGCCCGGCACCGCGCCTACGTCGTCGAGGCCCTGGAGGACCTGCCGGAGGTCAGGAGCTGGACCTGGAGCTGACCCCTCCCTCCAGCAGGGCGAGCACCTGCCGGCGGATCTCGAGGTCCTCCCGGGAGGTGACGACGACGGTCCGCACCGCGGCACCGGCCGCGCCGATGTCGCCGTCGCCGGTCGTCGCGGCGTTGCGGTCCTCGTCGACGGCGACGCCGAGGTGGGCGAGCGCGGCGGCGACCGCGGCGCGGACCGGGGCGGCGTGCTCCCCCACTCCCCCGGTCAGCACCAGGAGGTCCAGCCCGCCGGTCGCGGCGGTCATCGCGGCGACCTCCCGGGCCAGCCGGTGCACGTAGACGTCGAACGCGAGCGCGCAGTCCGGGTCGCCGGCCGCGCGGCCGGCGAGGACCTCGCGCAGGTCGCCGGAGGTGCCCGACAGCCCCTTCAGCCCGGCCGCGTGCTCGAGGACGTCGGCGAGCTCCGGCTCGGGGACCCCCCCGTGCTCGAGCAGCCACAGCAGCAGCCCCGGGTCGAGGGTGCCCGGACGGGTGTTCATGACCAGCCCCGCCAGCGGGGTGAAACCCATGGTGGTGTCGACCGAGCGACCGTCGCGGACGGCGGCGAGCGAGGCGCCGGCCCCGAGGTGGCAGGAGACGATCCGCAGCTCCTCGGCCGGCCGGCCGGCGAGCTCGGCGCCGCGGCGCACCGCCCAGGCGTGCGACAACCCGTGGAAGCCGTACCGGCGCAGCCCCCAGCGGGCGTTCCACTCGCGGGGCAGGGCGTAGGTGCGGGCGGCCGCGGGCAGCGTCGCGTGGAAGGTGGTGTCGAAGCAGGCCACCTGCGCCACACCGGGCAGCAGCCCGGTGGTGGCCCGGATGGCGGCGACCGCGCGCGGGTTGTGCAGCGGCGCCAGGTGGCTGATCTCCTCCAGGTAGCCGGTCAGCCGGTCGTCGACGGTCGTGGGGCCGGCGTGCCGCGGGCCGCCGTGCACGACGCGGTGCCCGACGGCGTGCACCGGGCCGCACCCGGCGAGGAAGTCGGCCACCGGCTCCACGTCGCCGGTCCACGGCTGCACCGTGCGGGCGGGCCCCGTGCCGCCGTCGTCCTCCAGGACGGAGAGCTTCAGGCTGCTCGAGCCGGCGTTGACGACGAGCAGCCTCACCCGCCCTCCTCCTGCCGCGGGGCGCCCGCCCGCGCGGCGAGCTCCACCAGCGCCGCGGCCGCTCCGCCGACGGCGGTGCCGGTGAGCAGGACGCCCGGCGAGAGCCGGAGCAGGACGACGTCCGCCGCCAGCGCGGGGACGGCGAGGACCAGCACCACGACGCCCACCATGGCGCAGACCAGGGCGACCTTCCACGCCGCGAGCGGCCGCGCCAGGATCACCAGCGTCCACAGCGCCACGACGAGCACGACCAGGGTGGCCGTGGTCCGCGCCCCGGCGACGCCGGAGGCCGGGTCGAGCCAGCGGGTCGCGGCGTAGCCCGCGTAGGCGGCGGTGCCGGTGATCAGCCCGGTCGGCACGGAGAACCGCAGCACGCGGGTGAGGAAGCCGGGCACGTACCGGCGCCGGTTGGGGCCGAGCGCGAGGAAGAAGCCGGGGACGCCGATGGTCACCGCCGAGATGAGCGTCAGCTGGACCGGCTCCAGGGGGTAGGCGGCCGCCGTGACGACGACGATCAGGGCCAGGACCAGGGAGTAGACGTTCTTCGTCAGGAACAGGTTGGCCGCCCGCTCGATGTTGGCGATCACCCGCCGCCCCTCGGCGACGGCCGCCGGCAGGTGCGCGAACCGCCCGTCGAGCAGCACCAGCTGGGCCACCGCCCGGGTGGCGGGCGAGCCGTTGCCCATGGCCACCCCGATGTCGGCGTCCTTGAGGGCGAGCGCGTCGTTGACGCCGTCGCCGGTCATCGCGACCACGTGGCCGCTGCGCCGCAGCGCCTGCACCATCGCCCGCTTCTGGTACGGCGTGACCCGGCCGAAGACGCTCGCTCCCTCCACCGCGGCGGCCAGGCCGTCGTCGTCCTCGGGCAGGGTCCGCGCGTCGACGGCGTCGGCCGCCCCGCGGACGCCGGGCACGCCCACCGCGGCGGCGACCGCGCCGACGGTGCGCGGGTTGTCCCCGGAGATCACCTTGAGCGCCACGCCCTGCTCGGTGAAGTAGCCGAGCACGTCGGCCGCGTCGTCGCGGATCCGCTCGGCCAGCAGCACCAGCGCGACCGGGACCAGGCCCTCGGGCAGCGCCGCGTCGTCCCCGGCGACGACCGGCGGACCGGGCGAGCAGGCCAGCAGGAGCACCCGGCGGCCCTCGGCGGCCAGGACGTCGGCGCGGTCGCGAGCGGCGGCCGGGCCTCCGGGCGCGGGCTCGGGCAGCACCATCTCGGGCGCGCCGAGCACCCACGTGTCACCGCCGGCGAGGTGCACCGCCGACCACTTGCGCGCGGAGGAGAACGGCACGACCTGCGCGGGTGCCCCCGGCGGCGGGGGGAAGGCCGCCGCCAGGGCCGCGGCCGTCGCGTTCGCGGGGTCGGCGGCGACTAGCGCGCCGACCCCGGTGCGGGCGGCGGCCCCGTCGCCGCCGTCGAGGAGCTCCAGCCGGTCGAACCGGACGTCGCCGTGGGTGAGCGTGCCGGTCTTGTCGAGGCAGACCACGTCGACGCGGGCCAGGCCCTCGACGGCGGGCAGCTCCTGCACCAGGGTCTGCCGGCGGGCCAGGGTGAGCGTGGCGACCATGAACGCGAGCGTGGTGAGCAGCACCAGGCCCTCGGGGATCATGCCGACCAGCGCCGCGACGGTGCCGGTGACGGCGTCGCGCCAGTCCACGTTGTCGGTGCTGCGGAACTGGCTCCACAGCACGAGCGGGCCGACGACGACCAGCCCGATCGCGATCCAGCGCAGCAGCCGGGTCGTGCCGGCCTGCAGCTCGGAGAAGGTCCGGGTGAACCGCCGTGCCTCGGCCGCGAGCCGGACGGCGTACGCCTCGTCGCCCACCGCCGTCGCCTGCACGACGCCGTGGCCGGCCACCACGATCGACCCCGACCACACCGGGTCGCCCCCGGTCTTGGCCACGGGGTCGGCCTCGCCGGTGAGCAGCGACTCGTCCACCGTGAGCCCACGGGAGGAGCGGACCACGCCGTCGGCGGGCACCTGGTCGCCGGCGGCGAGGACGAGCAGGTCGTCGAGGACCACCTCGCCCACGGCCAGCTCGCGCTCGGCGCCGTCCCGGACGACCCCGGCCCGCGGCGCGTTGAGCACCGCCAGCCGGTCCAGCGTGCGCTTGGCGCGCACCTCCTGCACGACCCCGATCGCGGCGTTGGCCACGACGACGCCACCGAACAGCGCGTTCTGCCAGCGCCCGGTGAGGGCGGCGACGACCCACAGCGCGGCGAGCAGCCCGTTGAAGAAGGTGAGCACGTTCGCCCGCACGATCTCGAGCACGGTGCGGCTGGTGCGCACGGTCGCGGCGTTGGTCAGCCCGGCCGCGACGCGCTCGGCGACCTCGGCGCCGCTCAGCCCCGCCGGCGGCGTCGGCGGCCGGTCGGGGATGCCGCCGGGGTGCGCGGCCGCGGCCGCCGGAGCCGGCGGCGGGAGGCCCCGCGTCACCGCGGCGGGGGGCCGGCGACCAGCCGGAGCAGGCCCCAGCCGGTCACGGCGGCCATGGTGGGGGCCGTGAGGGCGCCGGCCAGCGCGCCGACCGCCGAGGTGAGCCAGAAGGGGAGCACCACCCCGGCAGCCTCGCGAACCAGTGCCGGAACCCCCCAGGGCACGAGGTCCCGTCGGCGCCGGACCCTCGGCCCCCGCCCCACCGGTGCGCAGGGTGCGACGGCCCCTGTTCGGCGGTGCCGCGGTGGCGGACGATCACGGGCAACACGGACGGAGGCCACGATGGACGGCGATCCCGACAGTCTCGAGGAGACCCTCCACCTCGACTTCGCGCTGGCCCGGCTCGAGCTCACCGAGGCCGTGCGCGAGCTGCGGACGGCCGACACCGCCGACTCGCGACGCCGGGTCGACGAGTGCCGGGCGCGGGTGGACGACGTGCTCGACATGTGGAACGACGTCCTGCTGACGTCCGCCTGCTGACGCCGACCCCGGCGGCGCACCGGGTCGAGCGGTGACCGCGCCGCTCAGCCGGCGCGGGCGAGTTCGGGGTCGTCGGCCGGTGGTCGGATCACGTGGATCCCGGTGCCGTCGGGGCGGTAGGTGTGCCAGCGGCCGGCGGTGTCGCGTTCGACGCGGAAGCCGTGGTGGACCTGGGTGTGGTGCCGTTCGCGGAGCAGCCCTGAGTTCTCCAGTGACGTCTCCCCGCCGAGCGCCCAGTGGAGGAGGTGGTGGACCTAGCACCACTGGTGCGGGGCGTCGCAGCCGGCGAATGGAAGGACCCCGCTGCCCCCCACGCCTCGCCCGCTCGGCGCGGGCCCCTGCAGCGGGGCCGTGGCCGAGGTCGAGGGGTTCGCCGTCGGGGCCGAGGACGACGCGGGTGAGGTCGGCGTCGCAGGCGGCCCAGCGGGCGCGGGCGGCGGAGAGCACGCCGCCGCAGCCGAGCTGCGCCGAGGCCGGGCCGGTGGCCGGGTCGAGCAGGTCGGCGAGGTCGACGTTCACCGCGACCTGCGGCTTGACCGAGCGCAGCAGCGGCGGGGTGCCGCAGCCGAGGTGGATGTCGGCCAGCTGCACCAGAGCGTCGGCCGACTGCTGGGCGCGGGTGCGGGTGTCGCCGGCGGGGCGGTCGGCCTGTCGGAGCGACTCCCGCGCCGCGGAGACCTTCTCCGCGCCGAGCGGGTCGAGGTGGAACCGGCCGGTGGCCGACCCGTCGGCGTGCCGGGCGATCGACAGGAACCGTTGCTCGGTGGGGTCCGGTTCCGGGCCGTCGGCGTCGAGCCGGGCCAGGTAGGTGTGCACCAGCCGGGCGGTGTCGGTGTGCTCGTGCGCCGCGGCGAAGCCGGCCCGCATCGCGGCCACGGCGGGCAGGTCCACCCCCTGGGCGGCGGCGAGCGCGGCCGGCCGGGGTGCGGTGATCTTGCCGATCAGGTCGGCCTGGTCGGCGGTGATCGCCCCGGCCGCGTGCGCGGCGGCGAGGGCGGGCAGCCGCTCCAGCGCCCGCCCGACCCGCACCAGCTGGGACGCCGCCGAGGGCGAGAGCCGGCCGTGCCCGCGCAGCCACGACTGCGCCGTCCTCTGCCCGTCGCGCGCGAAGGCCTGCCGGTTCTCCGCCGCCCGCACCCGGCGGGCGATTACGGCGTCGAGCTGCGCTCACAGCGCCAGCAGCTGCCGGGTGTCGTCGAGCAGCGCGGGCCCGCGGCCGTGCAGGTCGGCGCCGGCCAGCGCGTCGAGCACTGCGGCCAGCTGCGCCACGAACACCTCCCCACCAGGGCCGTACAGGCGTTCGAAGTCCACCGCCGTCCGACCGGCCGGGCGACCTGAATCCCCAGGTCAGAGGGGTTGTCCACAGATCTCGAGAAGGCCCTTCCAGGACGTCGACCGCCGCGGTGGGCAACGCCCCCGCGGGAGGGCCTCAGACCACCGCCGGCCGCCCCGGGCCGACCATCGCGGTCAGGTCGGTCACGCCGGCCACGGTCTCCAGGGCCACGCCGATCTGCTCGTTGAGCCGCAGCAGCGACTCGGTGGCGCGAGCGCGCCGGCGGTCGAGCTCGTCCAGCTCCCCGCGCGCCTCGGCCAGCATCTCCTCGGTGGCGGCCGCGGCCTCCTCCTGCTCGCGGCGCGCGGCGGCCCGGGTGCTCGCGAGCCACCTGGCCAGCTCGGCCTCGGCCCGGGAGCGCTGCTCCTGCGCCTCTCGCGCCAGCCGCTCGCGCTCGGCCTCGGCGTCGCGCAGCAGCTGCGCCGCCTCGGCGCGCGCCCGCTCCAGCTCGGCGGCGGCCTCCGCGCGGACCAGCCGGGCCTCCTCGCGCATCCGGTCCGCGGCCTCGACCGCCAGCTGCTTGATCTCGTGCGCCTTGCGCAGCCGCGCGTCGGCCTCGATGCGCGCGTCGGTGAGGATGTGCTCGGCCTCCTCGTGGGCGGCCGCGGTGATCTCGGCGCCCTCGTCGGCCGCCATCTGCAGCATGCGGCCCATCCGCTCGGAGACGGCCGCCATCTCCTGCCCCTCCGGCGAGCGGGCGAGCAGCCGGCGGGAGATCTCCAGCTCGGCGGAGGCCCGGCCGTAGCGCTCGACCAGGTCGTCGGTCTCGCGGCGGGCCGCCCGCAGCTCCGCCTCGGCCCACGCCACGTAGTTGTCGACCTGGAGCCGGTCGTAGCCGCGCACCGAGCTCCGGAACACCGGGGCGGTGGTCAGCAGCGCGTCGAGGTCGCCGGACAGGTTCGGCCACTGCTGGTCGACGACGAAGTTGCCCGCGGGAGTCGGACCCCCCGGGCTCCCGCCATCCGGCTCACGGCCGGCGCCTCCGGTCACCTCGGTGCGTCGGAACATGCGGCAACCGCCTCCTGGGGTCCGGCCGGTGATCTCGCACCGACAGTGGCAGACACGCCCGGGGGGCCGCGCGACGTCCGGAGCGTGTCGGACGGCCTCCCGGCGTAGCTACCCGCCCGGTGCTGGGCTGGTCACGCACCGTGCCGGGAAAGGGCCAGAACGTCACGAACAGGTCACGGCGCACGCCGGCGGGCGGCTCCCTCGCCCCCGCCGCGTGCGGGAGACTCGGGAATGCGCACGACGGCGCTGCGGTTTCGGTGGGCGAAGGTAGTTGCGCTCTCAACTAGCAACGGAGACGGTCATGCAGTTCGGAGTCTTCTCGGTCAGCGACATCACGACCGACCCGACCAACGGCCGCACGCCCACCGAGGCGGAGCGGGTCAAGGCGATCGTCACGATCGCGAAGAAGGCCGAGGAGGTCGGGCTCGACGTCTTCGCCCTGGGCGAGCACCACAACCCGCCGTTCTTCTCGTCCTCCCCCACCACGACGCTGGGGTTCATCGCGGCGCAGACCACCACGCTGCAGCTGTCGACGGCGACCACGCTGATCACCACCAACGACCCGGTGAAGATCGCCGAGGACTACGCGATGCTCCAGCACCTCGCCGACGGCCGCGTCGACCTGATGATGGGCCGCGGCAACACCGGCCCCGTCTACCCGTGGTTCGGGCAGGACATCCGCAACGGCATCGAGCTCGCCGTCGAGAACTACGCGCTGCTGCGCCGGCTGTGGCGGGAGGACGTCGTCGACTGGTCCGGCCGCTTCCGCACCCCGCTGCAGGGCTTCACCTCCACCCCGCGCCCGCTCGACGGCGTCCCGCCGTTCGTGTGGCACGGCTCGATCCGCAGCCCGCAGATCGCCGAGCAGGCCGCCTACTACGGCGACGGCTTCTTCCACAACCACATCTTCTGGCCGCCGGAGCACACCCAGCGGATGGTGGAGTTCTACCGCCGCCGCTTCGAGCACTACGGCCACGGCTCCGCCGACCAGGCGATCGTCGGCCTGGGCGGCCAGGTGTTCATGCGCAAGAACAGCCAGGACGCCGTCCGCGAGTTCCGGCCGTACTTCGACAACGCCCCGGTCTACGGCCACGGCCCGTCGCTGGAGGACTTCTCGCGCGAGACGCCGCTGACCGTCGGCAGCCCGCAGCAGGTCATCGAGCGCACCCTCGGGTTCCGCGACTACGTCGGCGACTACCAGCGCCAGCTCTTCCTCATCGACCACGCCGGACTGCCGCTGAAGACGGTGCTCGAGCAGCTGGACATCCTCGGCGAGGAGGTCGTGCCCGTGCTCCGCAAGGAGTTCGCCGCCCTCAAGCCGGCGCGCGTGCCCGACGCGCCCACCCACGCCAGCCTGGTCGCCGCCGCGGGCGGCGCGAAGGACGCCACCGTCTACGCCGCCGGCGACGACGTCACCGGGCAGGTCCGCGACGAGGACCCCGAGGAGGTGGAGGTCCGATGACCACCCGCACCCTCGCCGTCGTCAGCGCGGGGCTCTCGGTCCCGTCGTCCACCCGGCTGCTGGCCGACCGGCTCACCACCGCCACCGTCGACGCCCTCCGCGAGCGCGGCAGCTCCGCCACGGTGGAGGTCGTCGAGCTGCGCGAGCACGCCCGCGACCTGGCCGACAACCTGGTGACCGGCTTCCCGAACGCCGACCTGCGGTCGGCGGTGGAGACGGTGACCGGCGCCGACGGCCTGATCGCCGTCACGCCGATCTTCTCCGCCTCCTACAGCGGGCTGTTCAAGACGTTCTTCGACGTCCTGGACAGGGACTCGCTCACCGCGAAGCCGGTGCTGCTCGGCGCGACCGCCGGGACCGCCCGCCACTCGCTGGCCCTGGAGTTCGCGGTGCGGCCGCTGTTCGCCTACCTGCGCGCGGTGGTCGCCCCGACGGCGGTCTTCGCCGCCGGCGAGGACTGGGCCGGCGGGGACGGCGTCAGCCGTGCCCTGAACGAGCGCGTCCGCCGCGCCGCCGGCGAGCTGGCCGACCTGATCGCCGGCCTGCCGACCGCTCCCCCGGCCGACGCCCTCGACGGCCCGTTCGGCGGCACCCCGTCGTTCGAGGAGCTGCTCCGCGGCAACCGTCCGTGAGTCAGGGGGCTGCGGCCGGGGTATCCCCCGACCAGCAGCTCCCCCAGCCCGACGGGGCGCTGGAAGGCGACCGAAGGAGACCGATCCGTGGAGTCCCGGATCGAGATCAGCTGGACGTGCGAGCCCTGCCAGGTCGGCGGCCGGGACGCACCGGGCAGCGGCGGCGCCCACCCCCGGTGCTGGAACTGCGGTGGACCCGTCGTCGTGGCCGCCCGGCCCCCCGCGGCCGGCCTGCCCGTCCGACCCCCTGTCGCCTGGTCCTGACACCGGTCGCGCCCCGCTGCGACGGTGCGCTACCGGGGTGACGGGGGCGCGGGCGCACGACCGTCAGGCCCGCAGCACCGAGTCCAGCCACGGGCGCAGGACCGGCAGGACGGCGGCGGCCTGCATCGCGCCGGTGTGGTCCAGCCCCTCGAGCAGGCGGACGGTCCACCCGGCCGCGGTCAGCTCGGCGGCGCGGCCGGCCAGGCGCGGGCCCATGTCGACCCGCACCCCGCCCCAGCGCTCGTCGTAGTCGATGACGTCGGCCGCCCCGGCGAAGGCCAGCCGGGGGCAGGTCACCCGGGGCAGCGCCGCCTGGTCGTCGAAGTCCCGCAGCGCCTCGTAGAGGGTGCGGAACTGCCGGGCCTGCGGCTCGCCCAGGCCCACGTCGGCGGTCGCCCAGTCCCCGGGCTCGGCGGCCGGCACCGGCACCGGGCGGGGAGCCGCCGCCAGCGCGTGCGTCGCCGCCGTCACCGCCAGCATCTCGGCGTACGGGCCGCCCAGCGGCGGGAAGCCGCCCATCGCCAGGGCGGTCAGCCGGTCGGTGCGGACGGCGAGCTGCAGCCCCGCCAGCCCCAGCCACGAGTAGCCGTAGAAGGCGAACCGGTCGGCACCCACGGCGTCGGCCACCGCCAGCAGGTCCGCCACCAGCGCCTCTGGCGTCAGCGTGTCCGGCCGCGGGTGCGCCAGCACGTGCGCCTCGTAGCCGAAGGCCACCGCGCGGAAGCCGTCGGCCAGCCCGCGCAGCAGGCTGCGCCCGAGCTCGGGGTCGGCGCCCCACGCCCGCATCGCGTCGGCCTGCGGTCCCTCGACCGGCCGGGGGTCGACCGGCAGCAGCACCACCGGCCCGCTTCCCCGCACCTCCACCTCGATCCCGGCGCCGCCGGGCAGTGCGATCTCGCGCATGCGCTAAACTCTATACGCCATAAAGGGTTTCACGACAGGGGAACGGCGTGCCGGGGATCCGGGGTGGGCAGGGCGACGCGGAGACGACGCTGCGGCTGCTGTGGCGGCGGCCGGGTCCGGGCGCCCGGCGCGGTCCACGCCCGGCGCTGGCCCTGGACGACGTGGTGGCGGCCGGCATCGCCGCCGCGGACGCCACCGCCGGCGCGGACGTGAGCCTCCGCCAGGTCGGCGAACGGCTCGGCGTCACCGCGATGGCGCTCTACACCTACGTGGCGGGCAAGGCCGAGCTGCTCGACCTCATGCACGACGCGGTGCACGCCGAGGCCGAGCTCCCCGCGGACGGCGGCGACTGGCACGCGGCCGTCCACGCCTGGGCCGGGGCGCTGCTGGCCGTCCACGTCCGCCACCCGTGGACGCTCCGGATCTCCTTCGCCCGCCCGGTGCTGGGCCCGCACGAGCAGGCGGTGCTGGAGGCCCTCGTGGGCATCCTGCGCGACGCCGGGCTGGCCCCGGCCGCGGCCCGCCCGGCGGTGACCGCCCTCTACCACCTGGTCCGCGGCACCGCCGAGACCGTCGCCGACGCCCGCCTCGCCGCGGCCGACGGGCCGGACGAGCAGCGGTGGTGGGCCGAGCGGGCCGCCGCGCTCGCCGCCGTCGTGCCGGACCACGCCGAGCGCTTCCCCGCGACCGCCTGGCTGGCCACCGCGCCGGCCCCGGTCCGACCCGACGACGGCACCCCCTGGCCGGAGGCGGCCGCCCGCCAGGCCCTCGACGCCGGGATCGACCTCCTCCTGGCCGGCCTGTCAGCCGACGGCCGTGGGTGACGGCGGCGCGCTGCCGCCCTGCGAACCCTCCCCCGTCATGAGCCGCACGATCGCCACGCGGTCCTCGGCCGAGGGCAGCCCCCAGCCCGGCTCGTAGTCGTAGACCTCGGCCAGCGGCCGCGACGCCGTCCGGCCGGTGAGCACCTCCACCGCCGAGGTCTCGATCAGGCCGGGGTGCTCGACCCCGCAGGCCTCGGCGACCTTGAGCAGGTCGCGGCGCAGCGTGGCGACGTACGTGGCCGCGCGCACCGACTTCAGGGCGGGGTCCAGGCCGTGCGCCAGCCACGGGTTCTGCGTGGCGACGCCGGTCGGGCAGGTGTCGGTGTGGCACTTCTGGGCCTGGATGCAGCCGATGGCCAGCATCGCCTCGCGGGCGACGTTGACGAGGTCGCAGCCGAGCGCGAAGGCCACGATCGCGTTGTCGGGCAGCCCGAGCTTGCCGCCGCCGATGAACACCACCTGCTCGGCCAGGCCGGCCCGGGCGAAGACGGAGTAGACCCGCGCGAAGCCGAGCTGGAAGGGCAGGGAGACCGAGTCGGTGAAGATCAGCGGCGCGGCGCCGGTGCCGCCCTCGCCGCCGTCGATGGTCACGAAGTCCACCCCGCGGCCGGTGGTCGCCATGAGCTCGGTGAGCTCGTGCCAGAAGGCCATGTCCCCCACGGCCGACTTGATCCCGACCGGCAGCCCGGTCTCGGCGGCCAGCAGCTCCACCCAGTCCAGCAGGCTGTCGGGGTCGGAGAACTCGGCGTGCCGGGACGGGCTGATGCAGTCCACGCCCTGGGGCACCCCGCGGGCCTCGGCGATCTCCGCCGACACCTTGGCCGCCGGCAGCACCCCGCCCAGCCCGGGCTTGGCCCCCTGGCTCAGCTTGACCTCGATCGCCCGCACCGGCGCCCCGGCCACCAGGTCCTTGAGCCGGGCGAGGTCGAAGCGGCCGTGCTCGTCGCGGCAGCCGAAGTACGCCGTGCCGATCTGGAAGACCAGCTCGCCGCCGTGCCGGTGGTGGACCGAGATCCCGCCCTCGCCGGTGTTGTGCAGGCAGCCGGCCAGCGCGGCCCCGCGGTTGAGGGCCTCGACCGCCCGGCCGGACAGCGAGCCGAAGCTCATGGCGGAGATGTTCACGACCGACGCGGGCCGGAACGCCTGGGCGCGGCCGCGCGCGGCGCCGACGACCTTGGCGCAGGGCAGGCGCACCTCCGCGCCGGCGTGCACGTCGGTCGAGGGCACCGCGCGGCCGAACGTGCGGTGGTTGATGACGGGGTAGCCGGCGGTGTACTCGAGGTCGTTGTCGGTGCCGAAGCCGAAGTAGTTGTTCTGCTTCTTCGCCGACGCGTAGACCCAGCGCCGCTGGTCGCGGGTGAACGGCCGTTCCTCGTTGTTGCCGGCCACGAGGTACTGCCGCAGCTCCGGCCCGATCGCCTCGATCAGGTACCGGGCGTGCCCGATCACGGGGAAGTTGCGCAGCAGCGTGTGCTCGCGCTGCAACAGGTCGCGGGCGGCCACGGCGCCCAGGGCGGAGAGGCCGGCTGCTGCGGCTCGGGTGACCCAGGTCATACGCGCAGTGTGCGCGCTCAGGACGGCAGCAGCACGGTCCGCAGCTCGTGCGCGCCGTCGGCGCGGGTGGCCTCGTAGAACCAGCGGGTGGTCCCGTCGGGCAGCGGGACGGCGTCGGCGTAGCGCAGGCCGCCGGGCGCGTGCGGAGAGCTCAGCAGCGGGCCGTCCGTGTCCGCCACCAGGCGCCCGCCGTCGCCGGTCGACCGGGCCAGGCCGGTGCGCTCCTCCCAGTTCTCCGCCGCGCTCGCCCGGCCGTCGTAGAGCGCCCAGGTGGCCGGGTCACCCGGGCCGCCGGGGCCGAGCAGGACGGTCGCGACGCGGACGCCGCGGGCGTCCCAGGTGCCCGGCGTGCCGGCCAGGGCGGTGCCCTGCCGGGTCCACGCCCGCCCGTCGGGGCTGGTGGCGTGCTCGGTGGTCATGCGGTCGGTGGCGTCGGGGTCGTCGAGCGGGTGCACCGACGCCCACAGGTGCCAGCGGTCGTCCGCCCGGCGCACCACCGGGTCCTTCCACGCCTCCGTCGCGCTGCCGGGCAGCACCGTCTCCGGCCGCGCGCCGGCGAGCCCCTCCACCGTGCCGGCCTCCAGCAGGTCGACCCGCCAGTGCTTGGTGCCCGGCGTCGCGCAGCTGACGTAGAGCCGCCAGCGCCCGTCGGGCGTGCGGACGAGGGCCGGCCGTTCCAGCGACTCGGCGCCGAAGTCGTCGCGGGAGATGCGCACCACCTGCTCGAACGCGACGCCGTCGGCCGAGCGCGCCACCACGTTGGCGAAGCCGCGGCCCTCGCCCACGGGCCGGCGCAGCCGGTAGGCCAGCCACCAGACGCCGTCGACCAGCAGCGCGGACGGGCCGCCCGCCCAGGCCCCCGGGCGGGCGTCCTCGGGGACGACGGCGACGGCGGCGTCGTCCCAGAAGCGGTCGGTCCGGGCGGCCAGCGCGGCCGGGTGGGGACGGGACGACAGCGTGCTGCTCAACGGACGACGGCTCCCCGCGACGGTGGTGGTTGCTCCGCCCACCGTAGCGCCGTCCATTTCCCATCTACCCGGTGAAGTTGGTAGATATGGCGGCATGGCGGAGCGGTTGCCCCAGTTCTTCATCGCCGGCGCCCCCAAGGCGGGGACGACGGCGCTGCACGCCGCCCTGGCCACCCACCCCGGCCTGTACCTCTCCCCGGTCAAGGAGCCGAAGTTCTACCTCACCGGGGGGCGGCCGCCGGACCGGTCCCGCCAGCGCGGACCGGGCGACGCGCACAGCGCCCGCGAGTGGATCTGGCGCCGCGACCGGTACCTCGCGCTGTTCGACGGCGCGCCGGCCGGGGCGGTCCGCGGCGAGAGCACGCCGTTCTACCTCTACGACCGCGCGGCGCACGCCCGGATCGCCGCCGACGTGCCGGAGGCCAGGCTGGTCCTGGTCGTCCGCGACCCCGTCGACCGGGCCGTCTCCAACTGGGTGCACCTGCGCGCCGACGGCCTCGAGCCGCAGGCCGACTTCCTGGCGGCGGTCCGCGCCGAGGAGCGCCGGATCGCCGACGGCTGGGCGCCGTTCTGGCACTACCGCGGGCTGGGCCGCTACGGCGAGCAGCTGCGCGACCTGCTCACCCGCTTCCCCCGGGAGCAGGTGCTGCTGCTGCGCTACCGCGAGCTGGTCGACACCCCGCAGCAGACCCTCGACCGGGTCAGCGCCTTCCTCGGGGTGGCCGCGGGGATCGCCCACGCCGTCCCCCCGGAGAACGTCAAGCCCTACGTGGCCGACGGGGCGCGCCACCGGGCGCTGGCGCGGCTGACGCGGGCCGGCGCGGCCCTCGGCGCCGCCGCTCCCCCGCGGCTGTGGCGGCAGGCGAGCCGGCCGCTGCTCGCCGCGCTGCACGGCGGCCGGGTCCCGCGCCCGCCGCTGCCGGTGGAGGTGCGCCGCGAGGTCCTGGCGCCGCTGCTCGACGACATCGCGCTGCTCGAGGAGCTCACCGGGGAGTCCTTCGCCGACTGGCGGTCCGACACCGGGCGGGGCGACTTCCGGTCCCGGGCCGCCACCGCGCAGCGGTAGCGCTCAGCGGTAGGCCGACCGCCCGCGCAGGCGGGCGCCCACCGCGACCCGCAGCGGCACGAGGACGATCCCGTCGCGGGCCATCCGGGCCCGCAGCTGGCGGCGGTGCCGCACCACGCCCACCAGGCCGAGCGCCCAGAAGACGTACTGCACCGCGAAGGCGGCGCGGAACGCGTCGAGGTCGTAGGCGGTGGAGCCGCCGGGGGTGAGCAGGTCGAGGACGGCGCCGACGGCCAGGACGGTGAGCAGCGAGGCGACGAAGCCGCCCACGTTCACCACGCCGCTGGCGCTGCCCATCCGCTCGGCGGGGTTCTCGGTGCGGGCGTAGTCGAAGCCGATCATCGAGCCGGGGCCGTTGGTGCCGAGGACGACGACCAGCAGCACCAGCAGCCACAGCGGCGCCCGCCCCGGCCAGAGCAGGACGACGGTCCAGGCGCCCGCGGTGGCGAGCAGGATCGTGAAGACCAGGTTGGACCGGCGCAGCGGCCAGTGCCCGCACAGCCGGCCGAGCAGCGGGCCGACGGCCATGCCGACGAGCACGAGCAGGGTGAGCAGCGCGGCCGCCGTCCCCGGGGCCAGGCCCTGGCCGAGCACCAGGAACGGGTAGCCCCACAGCAGCGCGAAGACGGTGCCCGAGAACTGGGTGACCAGGTGGGTGTAGAGGCCGATGCGGGTGCCGGGCTCGCGCCAGGTGTCGGCCAGGCCGCGGCGGACCTCGGCCAGCCCGGCCGGCGCCGGGCGCGAGGTCCCGGGCGGGCCGTCGCGCAGCGCCGCGAGCACCAGGACGGCGGCGAGCACGCCCACCGCGGCCGCCCCCAGGAACGTGCTCTCCCACGACGTGGAGTGCAGCAGCGCGACCAGCGGGTAGGCGGCCACGATCTGCCCGACCTGGCCGAGGATGCCGGTGAGCTGGGTGACCAGGGGGACGGTGCGGCCCGGGAACCACAGCCCGACGACCCGCAGCAGGCTGATGAAGGTCATGGCGTCGCCGGCGCCGATGAGCACGCGGGCCACCACCGCCGTCGGCACGTCGGTGGCCAGGGCGAGCACGAGCTGGCCGGCGGCCATGGTGACCGCGCCCGCGACGATGAGGGCCCGGGAGCCGAACCGGTCCAGCGCCACCCCGACCGGCACCTGCATCGCGGCGTAGACGGCCAGCTGCAGCACCAGGAACAGCGACACCGCCGACGCGCCGGCGGAGAACCGCTCCTGCGCCTCGACGGCGGCGACCCCGAGGGAGCCGCGGTGGAAGACGGCGACGGCGTAGGCGAACAGCCCGACCAGCCACACCGCGTAGGCGCGCGCCGGGACTCGAACGGGGGTCGGGGCGGTCACCGTCGTCACTGAGAGGACGACGCGCCGGCGCCGTCGAGGCTTCCGCGACCGCTGCGTGATCTCGCCCACGCCCTGGCGACGCCGGGTGTTCACCGACCGTGCGGCGCCGGCGACCGGCGGTGCCGGATATCGTCCGGGAGGTGGGCGGTCCCGTCGCAGCTGCGCCGGTCGACGACCCGGCCGTGGACGACGGGCACCGGCGCGGCCGGATCCTGCGCGCCCTCGCCGGCTGCATGGCCGAGAAGGGCTACCGCGCCACCACGATGTCCGACATCGCCCGCGTCGCGCAGGTGTCGAAGACCGTGGTCTACGCCCACTTCCGGGACAAGGAGCAGTGCCTGCTCGAGCTGTACGCGCGGGCGACCGACGCGGTGCTCGACAGCGTCCGCCGCGCGCAGGACGACGCCCGCGCGGCGGGGCTGCCCTGGCGCGAGCGGGTGCGCTCGGGGGTCGCCGGCTACCTCGCCGCGCTCGCCGCCGGTCCGGCGGTGGCCTGGGCGGCGCTGGTCGAGGTGCAGGCGGCCGGGCGCCCGGCGCTCGCGCTGCGCCGCCGCGTGGTGGACCGCTTCGTCGACCTGCTCGACGAGGTGGCGCGCGAGCTCCGCGACGCCCACCCCGACGAGGTGCGGCCGATCGGCCGGGAGCTGGTGCTCGCGGCGGTCGGCGGCATCAACGAGCTCGTGCTGGCGCGGGTCGAGCGCGGCGAGGCCGAGCTGCTCCCCCGGGACGCCGACGTCGCCTCGGCCGTGCTCATCGGCCTGCTCGAGCACCGCCGCTGACCGCGCGGCGCGGGTGCCCCGCCGACCCGGCCGGGGGACCGACGAGTAGCCCCGGCGATCTTGGGATAGGACTGCCGCGACACCGTCGGGAAGAGACGAGAGGAACCGTCGATGGCGAGCGTCATCCACTACACGATCGCGACCGAGGCCGAGAAGAGCCCCGACTTCCGCCGGGTGCTCTGGACCGGCAAGAACACCCAGCTGGTGATCATGACCATCCCGCCGGGCGGCGAGATCGGCGAGGAGGTGCACGAGGACACCGACCAGATCCTCACCTTCGTCAGCGGCACCGGGGAGGCGAAGATCTCCGGCAGCACGAAGAAGGTCGCGCAGGGCGACCTGGTCGTCGTCCCGGCCGGGACGAAGCACAACTTCCTCAACACCGGTGAGAACCCGCTGATCCTCTACACCGTCTACGGCCCGCCCGAGCACGCCGACGGCGCGGTGCACAAGACCAAGGAGGAGGCCGACCGGCTGGAGGAGGAGGGCGAGGACGAGCCGCCGACCGGGTGAGCGCGCCGGGGGGGGGGGGGGGGGGGGGGGGGGGGGGGGGGGGGGGGGGGGGGGGGGGGGGGGGGGGGGGGGGGGGGGGGGGGGGGCGGGGGGGGGGGGGGGGGGGGGGCGGCGGCGGGGGACCC
>NZ_JBJGYO010000033.1:0-35065 GCF_054050035.1 Geodermatophilus sp. SYSU D00815
GGAAGCTAAGCCTCTCAGCGCCGATGGTACTGCCCCGGAGACGGGGTGGGAGAGTAGGACGCCGCCGGACACAACCACCCGACACGGGGCCCCAGCCAACCGGCTGCGGGCCCCGTCTCGCATGCCCGTGACGAGATCGGACGCGGGTCGGGAACGGCTCCCGGGAAACGCAGCGCCGCCGGGAGCGGTGTCGCTCCCGGCGCCGCGTGCGTGCGTACCGGATCAGGGCACGGCGCGGCGGAGTCCGCCCCAGGTCAGCGCCGCGGCGAGCAGGGCCAGGACCGCCGGCAGCGCCACGGTGTTCGTGACGACGGACCGGTCGGCGAACCAGGTGCCGATCGGAACCCAGGCGTCCACGGCCGTGGCCAGTACGGCGAGCGCTCCGAGGACCACCAGGGTCCCGAGGGTGAGCGCCCAGACGCCGTTGGCGCCCCAGCGCTTGTGCACCACGCCGACGCCCGCGCCGATCGCGATGAACGCCAGCATGGGCGCCCCGGAGACGGCGATCTGCAGGAAGAAGTCGTCGACGTCCACGAACGTCGGTGCCCAGAAGTGCAGCCCGACGCCCCACCCGTCCGTCGCCCCCTCGATCGAGGCGAGGGCCGAGAGCGCGACGCCGTAGCCGAGGGCCTCGGCCACGCCCACGAGGGCCGTCCCCAGATAGAAGGTGCGCCGGCTCGAGCTCACGCCCATCGCGAACGGGAGCATCTGGGTGACCGCCTGGGCGTAGACCACCGCCAGGGTGACGTAGAGGCTGAGCACCCCGCCGGTGAAGTTGCCCGAGCCCGGCTGCGCCCCGACGTCGGCCAGCCGCCAGACGGACCAGTTGATCGCGAAGCTGAACAGGGCGATCGCCCACGGGACGCCGAAGCCCACCAGCGGGTGGAACAGGTGCAGCCGGGCGACGGCCAGGACTCGGTTCATCGGGAGACCTCCTCGAGGTCGGGCCGGGCGGTGTGGTCGTACTGCGCGGTGCGCAGGCTCAGCGCCACCACCAGCTGCTGGAGGGGGGTCGGCTCGGCGGCCAGGCCGGCGGCCGCCGGGTCGTCGTCGTCGTCCTCGAGGCGGACGACGGCGCGACCGGAGCCGGCCAGGAACTCGGCGTGCAGCAGCTCGTGCCGTGCCCCGAAGGCCTCCACCCGCTCGCGCGGGCCGGTCACCGTCACGGCGCTGCCGCGCAGGGACTCGGCGTCGTCGTCCAGCACGATGCGACCGCGGTCGATGAGGATCACGTGCTCGAGCAGGTCGGCGATCTCCTCGATGAGGTGCGTCGAGAGCAGGATCGTCCGCGGGTGCTCGGCGTAGTCGGCGAGCAGCCGGTCGTAGAACAGCTGCCGGGCGACGGCGTCCAGACCCAGGTACGGCTCGTCGAAGAGCGTGAGCGGCGCCCGGGAGGCCAGGCCGATGATGATGCCGACCGCCGAGTTCATGCCCCGCGACAGCTTCCTGATCGTCCGCTTCTCGGGCAGGTCGAAGTCGCGCACCAGGGAGCGGGCCAGGTCGTCGTCCCAGTTGGGGTAGAACAGCGCCGCCGCGTCGAGGGCGTCGCGCACCCGGAACAGGTCCGGGTAGCGCTGCCCCTCCTTGATGAACGCGATCCCGCTCAGCACGGCGTCGTTCTCGTAGGGGTCGCCGCCGAACACCTCCACCCGCCCGGTCGTGGGCACGCGGTGGCCGGTGAGGAGCTGCATGAGCGTGGTCTTGCCGGCCCCGTTGCGCCCGAGCAGGCCGGTGATGCTGTCCCGCGCGATGGCCGTGGTGACGGCGTCGAGCGCGGTGTGCTCGCGGAAGCGCATGGTGACGCCCTCGACCGTTGCGGTGGCGGTCACTGCTGCGCCCCCTTCTCGACGAGCATGTCGCGGACCTCCGCCACCGAGATGCCGAGCTTCCCGGCCTCGGCCAGCAGCGGTACGACGAACTGGTCGGCGAACTCGCTGCGCCGCCGCTTCAGCAGCTGGTCGCGCGCGCCGGTGGCGACGAACATCCCTACTCCTCGTCTCTTGTAGAGCACACCGTCGGCCACCAACTGGTTGAGCCCCTTGGCCGCGGTCGCGGGGTTGATCCGGTGGAACGCCGCCAGCTCGTTGGAGGACGGCGCCTGGCTCTCCTCGGGGAGGGAGCCGTCGACGATCGCGTCCTCCAGCTGGGTCGCGATCTGCCGGAAGATCGGCCCGCCGTCCTCGTTCACGTCGGCGCCGCGCCCACGAGAAGAGCCCGGTGGCTCGTGGGTTCATTACTCATGTAATGAACCGTAGAACCACCGGGCTCGGGAGCGCAAGCCCCTCGCGCGGGATCAGCCGGGCGTCGGGGGCTCCCCTGCCTCGTCCCGCACCTGCTCCGCGGGCGCCTCGCCGGCGAGCAGCAGGTAGAGCGAGCGCTTCGCCTCGGCCAGGACCTTGGCCGCCGCGGCGAGCTGCGCCGGGTCGCCGACCCGCCCGAGCTGGTGGACGGCGCCCATCAGCTCGCCGACGGCGCCGCGCAGGTCGACGCGCTCCCCGTCGCCGGTGAACGCGGCGAACGGGTCGACGCCGCCGAGGGTCCCGACGTGCTCGCGGCCGGCCTCGGTGAGCGCGACGAGCTTGCGCCCGCCCTCGGTGCTGACCCGGACCAGGCCCTCGTCCTCGAGCTGCGCGATGGTCGGGTAGACCGCGCCGGGGGAGAGCCGCCAGGCGCCGGCGGTGCGGTCGGCGACGGCCTGCATGAGCTGGTAGCCGTGCATCGGCTGCTCGGCGAGGAGCAGCAGGATCGCCGTCCGGACGTCGCCGCGACCGGCGCGACCCCGCCGTCCGCCGCGCCGGGGGCCCGGGCCGGGGCCGAACTCGGGGCCGGCGGGGCGCTCGAAGGGTCCGCCGCGGTGGTGGCGGCGGGGTCCCTCACCGCGGTCACGCCCGGGGTGGTCGTGCGGGTGGCGACGGCGCGCGCCGGGTTCGGTCCCGGGAGCGCCGAACGCGAAGGGGGAGCGGCCGGGCCGCATCCACGGGTTCGTGGGCCTCATGGCACACCTCCGATCGTTGTCGATGGCCTCACGATATATCGTGTTGTGTCGCGTCGCAAGGCTGCTCGGCAACAGGCCCGTTACACGGCCGGGTTAGCGTCCGAACCCCCGACGACCGGAGGTCTCCCGCGTGCACCTGTCCCCCCACGAGCAGGAACGGCTGCTGCTCTCCTACGCCGCCGAGCTCGCCCGTCGGCGGCGCGCACGCGGGCTCCGGCTCAACTTGCCCGAGGCCACCGCGGTCATCACCGACCACGTGCTGGAGGGCGCCCGGGACGGCGTCCTGGTAGCCGAACTCATGCAGTCCGGCCGCACGGTGCTGACCCGGGACGACGTCATGGACGGCGTCCCCGAGCTGCTGGAGGAGGTGCAGGTGGAGGCGACCTTCCCGGACGGGACCAAGCTGGTGACGGTCCACCACCCCATCCCGTGAAGCCGGGAGAGGTGCTCCCGGCCGACGGCACGATCGAGACGCTGCCCGGCGCCGCGCGGATCGAGCTCGAGGTGCACAACGCCGGCGACCGGCCGGTGCAGGTGGGCTCGCACTTCCACTTCGCGCAGACCAACCGGGCGCTGGAGTTCGACCGGGCCGCGGCGCGCGGGCACCGGCTGGACATCGCCGCCGGCACCGCCGTCCGCTTCGAGCCCGGCATCACCCGCACCGTGACCCTGGTCCCCCTGGCCGGCGCCCGCGTGGTGCCGGGCCTGACCGCAGAAGGAGGCCTGGGCTAGTGGTCCAGCTGTCCCGCGAGCGCTACGCCCAGCTCTACGGCCCCACCACCGGCGACCGCGTCCGCCTGGCCGACACCGACCTGCTCGTCGAGGTCGAGGAGGACCGCTGCGGCGGCCCCGGCCGGGCCGGCGAGGAGGCGGTCTTCGGCGGCGGCAAGGTGATCCGCGAGTCGATGGGCCAGGGCCGGGCCACCCGCGCCGAGGGGGCCCCCGACCTGGTGATCACCGGCGCCGTCGTCCTCGACCACTGGGGCATCGTCAAGGCCGACGTCGGCGTCCGCGACGGGCGGATCGTCGCGCTCGGCAAGGCCGGCAACCCCGACACGATGGACGGCGTCCACCCCGACCTGGTCATCGGGCCGGGCACCGAGGTGCTGGCCGGCAACGGCAAGATCCTCACCGCCGGCGGCATCGACTGCCACGTGCACTTCATCTGCCCGCAGATCGTGCCCACCGCGCTCGGCTCCGGCGTCACCACGCTGATCGGCGGCGGCACCGGCCCGGCCGAGGGCTCCAAGGCCACCACCATCACCCCGGGCGACTGGTACCTCGCCCGGATGCTCGAGGCGATGGACCCCTGGCCGGTCAACGTCGCGCTGCTCGGCAAGGGCAACACGGTCTCGCTGGACTCGCTCGAGGAGCAGCTGGAGGCCGGCGCCAGCGGGTTCAAGCTGCACGAGGACTGGGGCTCCACCCCGGCGGCGATCGACGCCTGCCTCACCGTCGCCGGGCGCAACGGCGTCCCGGTGGCCCTGCACTCCGACACGCTCAACGAGGCCGGCTTCGTCGAGGACACCCTGGCCGCGATCGCCGGCCGGTCGATCCACGCGTACCACACCGAGGGCGCCGGGGGCGGCCACGCGCCCGACATCATCACCGTCGCCGGGCACCCGAACGTGCTGCCGTCGAGCACCAACCCGACGCGGCCGCACACGGTGAACACCCTCGACGAGCACCTCGACATGCTCATGGTCTGCCACCACCTGGACTCCTCCGTGCCGGAGGACCTCGCGTTCGCCGAGAGCCGGATCCGGCCGACGACGATCGCCGCGGAGGACCTGCTGCACGACCTCGGCGCCATCTCGATGATCGGCTCCGACGCGCAGGCGATGGGCCGGGTCGGCGAGGTCGTGCTGCGCACCTGGCAGACCGCGCACGTGATGAAGCGCAAGCGCGGGTCGCTGGCCGGCGACGGCGCCGCGGACAACCTGCGCGCCCGCCGCTACGTCGCCAAGTACACGATCTGCCCGGCGGTGGCGCACGGCATCGACGGCGAGGTGGGCTCGGTGGAACCGGGCAAGCTCGCCGACCTCGTGCTGTGGGACCCGAAGCTCTTCGGCGTCCGGCCGCACGCCGTGCTCAAGGGCGGGATGATCGCCTGGGCCCAGATGGGCGACGCGAACGCGTCCATCCCCACCCCGCAGCCCCAGCTGCCGCGGCCGATGTTCGGCGCGTACGGGCGGGTGCCCGCGAAGACCTCGCTGCACTTCGTCGCCCCCGCGGCGCTGGAGGCCGGGCTGGCCGACCGGCTCGGCGTGGAGCGGCGGCTGGCCGCCGTCACCGACACCACGCGGCTGACCAAGGCGGACATGCCCGAGAACACCGCCCTGCCCGACATCCGGGTGGACCCGGACACCTTCACGGTCACCGTGGACGGCGAGGTGTGGGAGCCCGAGCCGGTGCGCGAGCTGCCCATGGCCCAGCGCTACTTCCTGTTCTAGGGGGCGGCTCTTCCCATGAACGCTGCGCTGCTCACCCTCGCCGACTCGCGGCTGCCCGCGGGCGGCCACACCCACTCCGGCGGCGTGGAGCAGGCGATCGCGGCCGGCGTGGTGCGCGACCCGGGGACGCTCACGGCGTTCCTGCGGCGCCGGCTGCACACGTCGGGCGCCGTGGCCGCCGGGCTGGCCGCCGCGGCCTGCGGTGCCGATGCCGCCGAGCTCGCCCGCCTCGACCTCGAGGCCGACGCCCGCACGCCCTCGCCGGCGCTGCGGACGGCGTCCCGGGCGCAGGGGCGCGGGCTGGTCCGGGTGGGGCGGCGGGCCTGGCCGTCGCCGTCCTGGGACGACCTGCCCGACCGGCCGCACCACCCGCTCGCCCTGGGCGTCGCCGCGCACGCCGGCGGGCTCACCCCGCGCGACGCCGCGGCCGCCGCCGCCTACCTGTCGGTGAGCGGCCCGGCCACCGCGGCCCAGCGACTGCTGGCCATGGACCCGCTCGCCGTCGCCGCGCTCACCGCCCGGCTCGCCCCCGAGATCGACGCCGTCGCCCACCGAGATGGCCGTGAAGGTGAGATCTCGGCGGCGGCCGACCCCCTGCTCGACCTCCTCGCCGAGGTCCACCTCGCACGAGGGGACCGCTACTTCGCCTCATGAGTCCTACCGGGAGTGCACATGCCGCCTGACCACAACCTGGACGACTACGTCGACGCGCCGCGCGAGCACCGCCACGGTCCGCTGCGGGTGGGCCTCGGCGGGCCCGTCGGTTCGGGCAAGACCGCGCTGGCGGCGGCGCTGTGCCGCACGCTGGGCGTCGAGCTCGACCTCGCCGTCGTCACCAACGACATCTACACGACCGAGGACGCCGACTTCCTGCGCCGCAACGCCGTCCTCCCCGACGACCGGATCGAGGCGGTGCAGACCGGCTGCTGCCCGCACACGGCCATCCGCGACGACATCACCGCCAACCTCGACGCGGTCGAGCTGCTCGAGGCCCGGCACCCGGGGCTGGAGCTGGTGCTGGTGGAGTCCGGCGGGGACAACCTGACGGCGAGCTTCAGCTACGGACTGGTCGACGTGCAGATCTTCGTCATCGACGTCGCCGGCGGGGACAAGGTGCCGCGCAAGGGCGGGCCGGGCGTCACCGCGAGCGACCTGCTGGTGGTCAACAAGACCGACCTGGCCCCGCTGGTGGGCGCCGACCTCGACGTCATGCGCCGCGACTCGGCGGTCGTGCGGCAGGGCAGGCCGACGCTGCTGATCAGCCTGCGCGAGGACCCGTCGGCCGCCGAGGTGGCCGAGTGGGTGCGCGCGCAGGTGCGGGCCCGCGGGCCCGCGGGTGCGAACGCGACGCGGGCGTGAGCATCGCAGCGAGCTCTGCCAGCGAGGAGCGGAGCGGCCGCGGAGTGGGGCCGTAGATGAGGACCCTCGTCGAGGTCGTCGCCACGGCCGTCGGCGGGCGCACCGTGCTCCCGGTGGTGCGGGCGAGCGGGCAGCTCGCCGTCCGCCGCACCGGCCCGACCACGGTGCACCTGGTCGCCACCGCGTTCGGCCCGCTCGGCGGGGACGACGCCACGATCCGGCTGGTCGTCGAGGAGGGGGCGACCCTCGCCGTGCGCACGGTCGCCGCGGCCGTGGCGCTGCCGGCGCGGGCGGGCGGGGCGCCGTCCCGGCAGCGGGTGCACGCGACGGTGGCCGGCTCCCTCGACCTGCGGCCCGAGCCGACGGTCGTGGCGACCCGGGCGCACCACGTCGCCGAGCTCACCGCCGAGCTGGGCGCCGGCGCCGTCCTCACCGCCACCGAGCAGGTGCTGCTCGGCCGCACGCGGGAGGAGCCCGGCCGCTGGACCGGCACCACGCGCGTGGAGCGCCACGGCGTCCCGGTGCTGCACACGACCGTCGACCTGGGGCCGGGCAGCCCCGCCTGGTTGCCGCCGGTCGCCCCGCGGGCGTATGCCTCGACCGTGCACCTGGGAGCAGCGGCCGGCGTCGCCACCGGGCCGGACGTCGTCCGCCTGCCGCTGCCCGGCGGGTGGGTGACGACGGCGTGGGGGAGCGCGCTGCACGACGTCGCGAGGTCGGTGGCCGACCCCGCCGGCGTCCCGGCCTCGGGCGGGCCCGCGTGAGCCTCGTCGTCCGCGCCCGGCGGGTGGTGCTGCCCGACGGCGAGCGCCCCGCCACGGTGCACACCCACGGCGGTCGGATCACCGGCGTCACCGGCTTCGACGACGCGCCGCCCGGCGCCACGACCCTGGCCGACGACGAGGTGCTGCTGCCCGGGCTGGTCGACAGCCACGTGCACGTCAACGAGCCCGGGCGGACGGAGTGGGAGGGCTTCGAGAGCGCCACCCGCGCCGCGGCGGCCGGCGGCGTCACCACGGTCGTCGACATGCCGCTCAACTCCGTCCCGCCGACCGTGGACGTCGAGGCGTTGCACGTGAAACGGCAGGCCGCGGCGGGGAAGGTCGCCGTCGACGCCGCCTTCTGGGGCGGCGCGGTGCCCGGCAACGCCGGCGAGCTGCCGCGGTTGCTGGCCGCCGGCGCGGTCGGGGTGAAGTGCTTCCTGCTCGACTCCGGCGTCCCCGAGTTCCCGCCCCTGGACGACGCCGGGCTGCGCGCGGCGCTGACCGCGCTGGCCGAGGTGGACGGGCTGCTGATCGCGCACTGCGAGGACGAGGACGTGATCGCCTCCGCGCCGGCGCCGGCCGGCGCCAGCTACGCCGCCTTCCTCGCCTCCCGCCCGGCGGCGGCGGAGGAGAGCGCCATCGGCCGGCTGGTCGCCGCGGCCCGGGACACCGGCGCGCGGGTGCACGTCGTGCACCTGGCCGACGCCGACGCCCTGCCGGTGCTGCGGGCCGCCCGGGCCGAGGGCGTGCGGATCACCGTCGAGACCTGCCCGCACTACCTGACCTTCGCGGCGGAGGAGGTGCCGGACGGCGCGACGTCGTTCAAGTGCTGCCCGCCGATCCGGCAGGCCGCGCACCGGGAGGCGCTGTGGGCGGCGCTGGCCGACGGGGACGTCGACATGGTGGTCAGCGACCACTCGCCGTGCCTGCCGGCCCTCAAGCGGCTCGACGTCGGCGACTTCGGCCTGGCCTGGGGCGGCATCGCCTCGCTGCAGGTGGCGCTGCCGGCGGTGTGGACCGGCGCCCGGCAGCGCGGGCTGACGCTGTCGCACGTCGCGCGCTGGATGGCGGCCGCGCCGGCGCGGCTGGCCGGGCTGCCCGGCAAGGGGGAGATCGCCGTGGGCCGCGACGCCGACCTGGTCGCTTTCGCCCCCGAGGAGCCGTGGACGGTGACCGAGCTGCTGCACCGCCACCCGGTGACGCCCTACGCGGGGCGGCGGCTCACCGGGCGCGTGCGGCGCACCTGGCTTCGCGGCGAGCCCGCCGACGGGTCGCCCCGCGGCCGGCTCCTCAGCCGCGGGTGCCCGTGACTCAGCTGCGCTGCTCGCCCTCCTCGCGGGCCGCCTCGTCGAGGACCTCCGGGTCGTCGGCCACGCCCCCGGCCGGGTCGGCGTTGCCCAGTGCGGTCTCGGCCGGCAGCTGCTCGACGTGCCGGCGGGCGCGCTCGCGCAGGTCGTCGTCGTTCGGAGAGGTCACGGTTCCTCCAAGGTGTTCGGACGTCGATGCCCTACCCCTGCCGTGCCAGAGTGACGCCCGATGACCGACTTCCGGCAGCTCCCCGATCTGGCCGCCCGCTCGCTCGGCGGCGCCGTCGTCGCGGCGAACGACGAGTCCTTCGCCGCCAAGGAGAACCTCGTCCTCGACGCCCCGGCCGCCGCGCGCGCCGACTTCGGGCACAGGGGCAAGGAGTACGACGGCTGGGAGACCCGGCGGCGCCGCACGCCCGGGCACGACCGGGCGCTGGTGCGGCTGGGGGTGCCGGGCGTCGTCGCCGGCGTCGTCGTCGACACGGCCTTCTTCACCGGCAACTACCCGCCCCGGGCATCGGTGGAGGGCGCGGCGGTCGAGGGCTACCCGACCGTCCCCGAGCTCGAGCAGGCCGACTGGCAGCCCCTGCTGCCCCTGTCGGACCTCGCCGGTGACACCGCCAACGCCTTCGCCGTCGACAGCGACCGGCGGGTCACCCACGTCCGGCTGTCGATCCACCCCGACGGCGGCGTGGCCCGGCTGCGGGTGCACGGCACCGCCGTCCCCGACCCGCGGCTGCTCGACGCGGGGCCGGTCGACCTCGCCGCGCTGGAGAACGGCGCGCGGGTGACCGGGGTGAGCGACGAGTTCTACGGCCGACCGTCCCAGCTGCTCGCGCCCGGGCAGGCGCGGTCGATGGGGGAGGGCTGGGAGACCCGCCGCCGCCGGGGCGAGGGCAACGACTGGGTGGAGGTGACCCTCGCCTGCGAGGGCGTGGTCGCGCTGGCCGAGCTGGACACCACGTGGTTCCTCGGCAACGCCCCGGGCACCGCCGCGCTCACCGGGCTCACCGACGACGGGGAGGTGACCCTGCTGCCGCGCACCCGCCTGCAGCCCGACACCCGGCACCGGTTCGTGCTGCCCGACGCCCCGGGGGTGCGGCGGGTGCGGCTCGACGTCTTCCCCGACGGGGGCATGGCCCGGCTGCGGCTGTGGGGCCGGCCGACGGCCGCGGGCCGGGCCGAGCTGGGCCGGCGCTGGTTCGACGCGCTGCCCGACGTCCAGGCGCTGGAGGTGCTGGGCGCGGCCGGGGTGCCGCCGGCCGAGGCGGGCCGGCTGGTGGGCGCCCGCCCCCTCGCCGGTCCCGTGCCGGCCGCGGTGGCCCGGCTGCTGGCGGGTCCGGCAAGCTGACGGGCGTGCGCCGGATCGCCGTCCTCCTGCTCGGCCTCGGCCTGCTGACCGGCTGCGCCGACTCGGTGGCGGCGGCGGACGTCGCCGCCGCGGTGGCCGAGGACCTGGAGGCCCGGACGGGGGCGCGGCCCGCCGTCGACTGCCCGGAGGACCTGCCGGCCGAGGTCGGGGCGACCGCCCGGTGCACCGTGACCCTGGAGGGGGTCGAGGGCGAGTACGGCGTCACCGCCACGGTGACGGAGGTGGAGGACGGCCGGGCGTTCTTCGACATCCAGGTCGATCCCGAGCCGCTGCCCGGCTGAGCCGGCCACCCCGCCGCACCACGCGGCTGGGCATGATGCCGGGGTGGAGAAGCCCGCCGACCTGCTGGTCACCGACGCCGACCTCGTCGCGACCGTCGACGACGCCCGCCGCGAGATCCCCGGCGGGTGGGTGGCGGTCACCGACGGGCTGGTCAGCGGCGTGGGGGCGGCCGCCGACCCGCGGCCCGACGCCGTCCGCACGCTGGACGCGCGCGGCTGCCTCGTCACGCCCGGCCTGGTCAACACCCACCACCACCTGTACCAGAACCTGACCCGCGCGTTCGCGCCGGCGCTCACCGGTGGGCTGTTCGAGTGGCTGGTCACCCTCTACCCGCTGTGGGCGCGGCTGGACGAGGAGGCCGCCTACGTCAGCGCCTACGTCGGCCTGGTGGAGCTGGCGCTCGGCGGCTGCACGACCTCGACCGACCACCTGTACGTGCACCCGCGCGGGGCAGGCGACCTGATCACCGCCGAGGTCACCGCCGCCCGCGACCTGGGCATGCGGTTCCACCCCACCCGCGGGTCGATGTCGCTGTCGGTCAAGGACGGCGGGCTGCCGCCGGACTCCGTCGTCCAGGACGACGAGGAGATCCTCGCCGACTCCAAGCGGCTGGTGGAGGCCCACCACGACCGCTCGCCGGGGGCGATGACCCGCATCGCGCTGGCACCGTGCTCGCCCTTCAGCGTCTCGACGTCGCTCATGGCCCGGACGGCGGAGCTGGCCGAGGAGCTCGACGTCCGGCTGCACACGCACCTGTGCGAGACGCGGGACGAGGAGGCCTTCTGCCTGGAGCGCTTCGGCCGCCGGCCGGTGGACTACCTCGCCGACGTCGGCTGGATGAGCGAGCGCGTGTGGCTGGCCCACGACGTGTGGCCGTCGGCGGAGGAGGTGCGGCGGCTGGGCGCCGCGCGGGTGGGCACGGCGCACTGCCCGTCGTCGAACATGATCCTCGGCAGCGGCCTGGCGCCGGTGCGGGAGCTGCGCGCGGCGGGGGCGCCGGTCGGCCTCGGTGTGGACGGCTCGGCGTCGGCGGACTCGGCCTCGCTCTGGCTGGAGGCCCGCACGGCGATGCTGCAGGGCAAGCTCCGCCACGGCGCGGCCTCGATGCCCGCCCGGCACGCGCTGGAGATGGCCACCGCGGGCGGCGCCGCGGTGCTGGGCCGGGCGGGGGAGATCGGCGAGCTGTCGGTGGGGGCGTGCGGCGACCTGGTGGTGTGGCCGCTCACCGGGCCGGCGTTCGCCGGCGCGCTCTCCGACCCGGTGGAGGCGTGGCTGCGCTGCGGGCCGGTGGCCGCGCGGCACACCGTCGTCGCCGGGCGGCCGGTGGTCGAGGACGGCGTCCCCGTGCACCCGGCGCTGGACGAGCAGCTCGCCGTCCACCGCCGGGTGTCGCGGCGCATCCAGGCAGCCGCCTGAGGGGCTTTCGGTACCGAAAGCCCGTGAGGAGTGGGGGCTTTCTGTACCGAAAGCCCGTCACAGGGCGGCGGCGAGGGCCTCGAGGTCGTCGAGGGTGGCGTCGAGGTGCGGCGAGATGCGCAGCACCGGGCCGGTCAGCTCGCCCGGCGCACGCTCCGGCCCGATCGCGGTGACGACGAGACCGTGCTCCGACAGCAGCCGCGTGCGGGTGGCGACGACGTCGACGCCGTCCGGCGGGCGCAGCGTGGTGATCGCGGTGGGCTCGTCCACCGGCTCCACCACCGACCAGCCGCCGACGCCGTCGGTCAGCTCCCGGGTGGCCCGGCCCAGCGCGGCCAGCCGCTCGCGCACGCGGTCCGGCCCGGCCGCGAGGTGGTCGCCGGTGGCCACCACCAGCCCGACCCGCCCGGCCACGTGCGCCTCGCCGGACTCGAACGCGCGCACCGGCGGCACGTCGTCCGGCTCGGGCAGCACGGGGGTCAGCCGCGCGGCCAGGGCCCGCCGCACGCACAGCACCCCGACGCCCCGCGGGCCGGCCAGCCACTTGCGCGACGGGAAGTACACGACGTCGGCGCCGACGTCGACGTCGGCGTGGCCGAGGGACTGCGCGGCGTCGATGACCAGCGGGACGCCGGACTCGCGGCAGAGGAAGGCGACCTCGGCCGCGGGCTGGAGCACCCCGCGGTGGCTGCCGACGTGCGTGAGGTGCACGAACGCCGGCGGGTCGTCGTCCAGCAGCCGTTCGAGGGCGTCGAGGTCGACGCGGCCGAGGGCGTCGGCGGGCAGCGGCTCCGGGCGCAGCCCGTACGCGCGCAGCTGGGCGACGTTCGGGGCGTACTCGCCGGGCAGGCAGGCCACCCGCGAGCCGGCCGGCAGCCGCCAGCCGGAGAGCAGGGCGACCAACGCCGCCTGGGCCGACTCCACGAAGGCGACGTCGGCGGCGGCCATGCCGACCAGGCCGCCGAGCACGGAGCGGCCCTGCTGCAGCAGGTCGTCGGCGGCAGCCTCGGCGACGTACCCGCCCAGCTCCGCCTCGTGCCGGGCGTGGTGCGCCACGGCGTCCAGCGTCCGGGTGCTCTGCCGGCTGCACGCCGCGCTGTCCAGGTGCCGCCCGGCGGGGCGGGGGCGGACGGCGCGCCAGGAGGCGCCGAGGTCCTCGTGCGGTAGGGCCACGGGAGGCACGCTAGGCCACCCTCCGGGGGACCCGGCGGCGGCCGGCCGGCGCGGACGCGGTGCCCCGGCCGGCCGCCGAGGTGCCCTGCCCGTGCCGGGGCTAGCTCTCCAGCACGCCGCGGGCCACCGAGTCGCCCGAGTGCCTCGGGTCGCCGTCGAGCGGCTCGACCGAGACGTCGACGATCGGGTACTCGGTCAGGTCGATGCCTTCGGGCAGCGGCAGGTCCGTCGTCCCCTCGCGGACCACGCCGAGGGAGTACATGCCCTCGACCCGCTCGTCGATGAGCCAGACCTCGTAGTAGCCGTCGTCGGGCGCCGCCGCGTCGAGCCGCACCTCCAGCAGCCGCTCGCCGTCGCGCACCACCACCTCGGCGGTGCCGGAGGCGGGCGCGTCGTCGAGCGGGTCGAGGGCCGCGGCGGCGACGACGGTGGCGTCGTCCCGGGAGGCCAGGACGACGGCGGTGGTGCCGGCCGCGGCGACGACGACCGCGGCGGCGGCCGCGACCAGCAGCCCCGTGCGGCGCGGCCGGGCCAGGGGCACCACGGGCGCCGGCGGTGGCTCGGGCGCGGGGATCAGCGGCGAGGCGACCACCTCCGGCCGGGGCCGGGCGGTGACGCCGGTGCGCTCGGCGATCGCCTCCCACACCGACGGCGGCGGGGCGACCGGCGTCGTCGGCGCGGCCAGCTGCGGCACGGCGAGGGCGTCGACGCTGCGGCGCAGCGAGGCGACCTCCCGCGCGCACTGCGGGCAGCCGGCCAGGTGCTCGGCGTCGGGTGCGGGCAGCGGCTCGCGGAGGGCGGCGAGCGCGAGCTGCTCAGGCGTGCAGTGCGGCACCGTCCACCTCCAACCGTGTCCTCAGGCGTTCGAGCGTGCGCCGGATGTGGGACTTCACCGTGCCCAGGGGCAGCCCGGTGCGGGCGGCGATCTGGGCGTGGGTCAGGTCCTCGAAGAACGCGAGCTCGATGATGCCGCGCTGCGGCTGCCCGATCTGCTCCAGCTCGCCGAGCAGCAGCACGCGGTCGGCGACGGCGGTGTCGACGGCGCCGGGTGCGGCGGCCGGCGCCGCCTCGTGGGCCACGGCCTCGGTGGTCCGGCGCTGCCGGTCCAGCCGCTCCCACGTGTCGGCGATCTTGTGGCGGCAGATGCCGACCAGCCAGGCCGGGAGCGGGCCGCGGTCGGGCCGGTAGCCGGCACGCCCGGTCCAGGCCGAGACGAAGGTCTGCTGGGTGACGTCCTCGGCGTCCGGGCCCGGGCCGAAGGCGCGCACCGCCAGGCCGTGCACCTGGCCGGCCCAGCGCTCGTAGGCCCAGGCCAGCGCCTGCTCCTCGCCCGCGGCGAAGCGCCGGCCGACCTCCTCGTCGTCCGGCTCGACCTGCTCGAGGGTCCGCGGGGGAACCTCGGTCGCCACGGGTCGCACGCTACCGAGTCGCGGGCGACGGAGCGCGAGATCGGTCACGGCGCCGGCTCCGCGACGACGACGACGTTGTCCCGGTAGCTGCCGGACGCGGCGTCGAACGGCCCGCCGCAGGTGACGAGCACCAGCCGGGGCGGGCCCTCGCGGGCGAACAGCGCGTCGAGCGGGAGCTGCTGCTTGGGCAGCAGCTCCCGGGAGACCACCCGCCAGCGGGTCGTCGCGCCGGCGCCGTCGCCGACCAGCACCTCGGTGCCGGCGGCCGCGCCGCGGAGGGGGGCGAGCGCGCCCAGCCCCTGCTCGGTGTCGTCCACGTGCCCGGCGAGCACGGCGTTGCCCCCGCTCCCCGGGGGAGGACCGAAGCGGTACCAGCCGGCGACGTCGACGTCGTCGGGGATCTGCATCCGCCCGTCAGGGGCGACGCCGACCGGTTCGACCGGGGCGTCGATCCCGAGGGAGGGGACGGTGAGCCGCACCGGCGCCGGGACGGCGGTGGCCCGGGCCGGTGCGGCGTCCCTGGTGGAGACCGCCGGCGCGCCGGGTCCGGGGGGCGCGGGGGGCGTCTCCAGCGCCCGGGCGACCGGTGCGCCCGCCGCCGCGTCGGGCCGGGTCAGCGCCCAGGTGGCCGGGGTGCCGACGGCCACGGCGAGGCCCAGCACGGCGACGGCGGCGGCGGGACGCACCGGTCCGCCTCAGGCCCGGGTGCCGACGAGCCGGCGGCCGGCGAGGGCGGCGGCGACCAGGCCGGCCACCGCGACCCCGGCCAGGGGCAGCGGCAGGTCGTCGTCGACCAGGCCGCCGCTGCCACCCGGGACGCCGGACGGCGCGGAGTGCGCACCGGTCAGCGTCTGGACGGCGAGCTCGTAGCCGGCCTCCTGCGAGCCCCACGCGTAGACGACCGTGGTGGCGCCCTCGGTCAGGCTGAGGTCGGCCGGGCCGATCGCCACCGTGTCGGTGCCGGCCAGGACGACGTCGGCGCTCACCGTGCCGGCCGGGACGGTCAGCGACCGCTCGTCCGGGTTGGCCAGCCCCTGGACCACCGGGGTGCCCCCGGCGCGCACGTCGACGGCCGGCGCCGCGGCGGTGTGCCGCACGACCACCCGCGCCTGCCCGGCCGGGACGGCGGAGGTGTCGTTGACGAACGGGGTGAGCCGCGGCGCGCCGTCCTCGCCCAGGTGGGCGACCACGGTGGCGTTCGCGCCGGCCGGGACCTGCACGCCGTCGGCGCTGATCGCCGGCTGCGTGCTCGCCGGGTCGGAGCCGGCCGGGTAGACGTCGAGGTCGTAGGAGCCGGCGGGCAGCTCCAGCGGGTCGGCGAGCGTGCCGGGCTGGAAGTCCGGGATCAGCTCCTGCCCGTTGGCGTAGACGTCCACCGGGGTGTCGGGGACGGCGTGCAGGATCGAGACGGTGGCGGTGTCGGCCGCCGCCGCCGGCGGGGCGCCGAGCACGAGCAGCGCGCCGGCAGCTCCGGCGGCGAGCGCGACCGTGCGGGTCCGGGTCACGGGGGTTCCTTCCGGGTCGGAGGGGGACTGTCACCCGCTCCTTCCGGCGACCCCGCGCTCCCGGATGCAGTCAGGCCGGGACGGAGAGGCTCAGGCCGAAGTCGCCGGCCGGGTCGGTCCACCAGTGCGTCGTGCGCAGCCCCGCCGCGGCCAGCTCGCGTTCGACGCCCTCCCGCCGGAACTTCGCCGAGATCTCGGTGCGCAGCTCCTCGCCGGCGGCGAACGGCACCTCCAGCTCGAGCTCGGCGACGGTGACCACCTGCTCGCGCAGCGACCGCAGCCGCATCTCGATCCACTCGTGCTCGGCGTCCCACAAGGCGACGTGCGCGAAGGCGTCGGGGTCGAAGTCGGCCTTGAGCTCGCGGTCGAGGACGGCGAGCACGTTGCGGTTGAACTCGGCCGTCACGCCGGCCGCGTCGTCGTAGGCGCGGACCAGCCGGGCGGGGTCCTTGACCAGGTCGGTGCCGAGCAGGAACGAGTCGCCGGGGTGCAGCGTGCCGGCGAGCTCGGCGAGGAACGCCGCGCGCTCGGCCGGCTCCAGGTTGCCGATGGTGGAGCCGAGGAACGCGACCGTGCGCCGCCCGGAGCGGGGCAGCTCGCCGAGGTGCCGGGTGAAGTCGCCGACCACGCCCTCGAGCTCGAGGCCGGGGTACTCGCCGGCCAGCGCCGCACCGGCCGCCTGCAGCACCGACGGGTCGACGTCGAAGGGCACGAACCGGCGCAGCGTCCCGGCCGCGCGCAGCGCGGTGAGCAGCAGGCGGGTCTTCTCCGACGTCCCGCTGCCCAGCTCGACCAGCAGGTCGGCGCCGGAGGCCGCGGCGATCTCGCCGGCCCGCGCCTCGAGGATCGCCCGCTCGGCACGGGTCGGGTAGTACTCGGGCAGCCGGGTGATCGCGTCGAACAGCTCGCTGCCGCGCTCGTCGTAGAACCAGCGCGGGGGCAGCGACTTCGGGGTCGCGGTGAGGCCGGTGAGGACGTCGGCGCGCAGCGCGGCGGCCGCGTCGTCGGGGCCGAGGTGGTAGGTCAGCTGCACGCGATCTCCTCCGTCGAGACGCCGTCGGGGGTCACCTCGACCAGGTGCCGGTCGGGGACGTCGGTCCAGGCGGGGTCGTCGTCCCAGGGCTCGCTGGCCAGCGCGACGCCGTCCTCGGTGGTCAGGACGCACAGCGTGTCGCCCCACGTCGTGGCCAGCAGCCGCGTGCCGTCGGTGGCGAGCAGGTTGAGCCGGGCGGCCGGGTCGGCCCGCGCCACTTCGGCGACGGTGGCCGCGAGGGACCCCACGCCGCGCTCGAACACCAGCGCGGCCAGGAGCGCGCTGTCGACCGTCGACTCCGCCGCGCGCGCCGGCGGCAGCACCTCGCGGTCGACCCGGCCGTTGTGCGAGAGCAGCCACCGGCCGTCGGTGAACGGGGCGGCGGCGGACTCCTCGATCGGCATGCCGACCGTCGCCGAGCGGACGGCGGCCAGCACGCAGCCGCTCTCCAGGACGGGGGCCAGCGAGGCGAACGAGGCGTCGCCCCACAGCGGCCGGGCCGAGCGCCAGCGGGCCGGCTCGGCGCGGCCGGGCACGTAGAACCCGACGCCCCAGCCGTCGGCGTTGACCGTGCCGTAGCGCTGCCGCCGCGGCGCGTAGGACTGCACGAGCAGCGACGACGGCGGCTCCAGGACCAGCGACGCCAGCGTGCGCGGCCGGCCGAGCCAGGCGAGGTGGCGGCACATCAGGCGTCCCTCTCGTCGACCGACCAGGCCAGCCGGATGCCGCTGAAGACCTGCCGGCGCACCGGGTGGTCCCAGTTGCGGAAGCTCGGCCGCAGGATCGCCGGCGCCACCGCCCACGAGCCGCCGCGCAGCACGCGGTAGTCGCCGCCGAAGAAGGGCTCGGAGTACCGCGCGTACAGCATCGGCCGGAAGCCGGGCCACGGCCGGAACGGCGACGACGTCCACTCCCAGACGTCGCCTAGCATCTGCTCCGCGCCGCAGGGGGAGGCGCTCGCCGGGTAGGCCCCCACCGGCGCCGGGCGCAGCGCGGCCCCGCCGAGGTTGGCCAGCGCGGGAGTCGGCTCGGTGGCCCCCCACGGGAAGCGGCGGCGACGGCCGGTCGTCGGGTCCCACACGGCCGCCTTCTCCCACTCGACCTCGGTGGGCAGCCGCGCCCCCGCCCAGGCGGCGTAGGCCTCGGCCTCGAAGGAGGTCACGTGCTGCACCGGCTCGTCGGGCGGCACCTCCTCGACGACGCCGAAGCGGGTGCGGCTGCCGTCGGCGTGCCAGAACTGCGGCCGCTCCAGGCCGGCCGCGAGCCGGTGCGCCCACCCGCGGTCGGACCACCAGCGGCGCTCGGCGTAGCCGCCGTCGGCGACGAACCGGGCGTACTCGGCGTTGGTCACCGGCACCCGGCCGATGCGGAACGCCGGGACGTCGACCACGTGCGCCGGCCGCTCGTTGTCCAGCGAGAACGGCTCGTCGGCGGCGTCGACGCCGAGCACGAACTCCCCCGCCGGGACCAGGACCGAGGTGCCCGCCACGCCCGGGCGGCCGGCGGGCAGCGGAGCACCGGCACCGAGCAGCGGCGGTCCGGAGCGCAGCTGCAGCGTCTGCAGCATCGTCTCGTCGTGCTGCTGCTCGTGGCTGACCACCATCGCGAAGTCGAACGGGTCCCCGCCGTCGCGGTCCGGGTCCGCGCCCAGGCGGTCCAGCCGGTCGAGCACCCGGCCGCGCACCTCGGCGCAGAACCTCCGCGCCTCGACCGGCGGCAGCAGGGGGAGCTTGTCGCGGACGGCGCGCGGGTGCGTGAACGCGTCGTAGAGCGCCTCCACCGACGGCGGGAGCAGCCCCTCGCGGCGGGCGTCGCCGCGGCGCAGCAGCCAGAGGTCCTCCTGCTGGCCGATGTGCGCGAGGTCCCACACCAGCGGGCTCATCAGCGGGTCGTGCCGGCGCAGCAGCTCGGGTTCGTCGTGGTCGGTGAGCAGCAGCGTCCGGTCGCGCGCGGCGGCGAGCTGCCGCGCCAGGTCGTCGGTGAGGGTCACGGTGCCTCCGGGGTCTCGGTGGCGGACAGCAGGGCGGCGACCGGGCCGCCCCGAGCGGCGGCGGCGAGGACGGCGTCCCCGGGGCTGCGCCCGCGGTCGACGAGCGCCGCCAGCGCCTCGACCTCCGGCCGCAGGACGGCGGGGACGCGGTCCACCGCCGCGGCGAGGCAGCCGGCGGCGGCCGGCCGCAGGACGGGGTCGGCCAGGCCGTCGCGGGCGGCGCGGTCCCAGGCCCCGGCGGCCGGGGCGCTGGCGGCGCGCGCGAGGTCGGCGGCGACGGGGTCGTCGAGCAGCGTGGCGGTGACGGCGGCCAGCGCCGGCCACCACGGCTCCGGGGCGGCGTCGAGGTAGCGGACCTCGAGGAAGCCGCGCGGGCGGACCGGCGGGAACAGCGTGGTCAGGTGGTAGTCGAGGTCCGCCGTCGTCGGGCGGCGGCCGAGGTCGGCCTCACCGGTGAGCCAGTCGGCGAAGGCGGTGCGGGTGCGCACCGGGGCGGCGCCGCCGTCGGCGTCCCGGACCAGCATGACCGGCGCGGACAGCGCGTACGCGGCCCACTCGCCGGCCGGGTCGGCGCCGCCGAGCAGCGGGCCGCAGCGGGCCTGGTCGATCTCGCCCCAGACCTTCTGCCGGGACGACCGCCAGCCGGTGCGGCGGCCGGCCAGCAGCGGCGAGCAGGCCGAGACGGCCACGAGCACCGGACCGAGCTGGTGGGCGAGCGCCACCCGCTCCCGCCAACCCGACTCCGGTCCGGCCTCCAGGTTGAGCTGGATCGACGCGGTCGAGGTCATCATGGCCAGCCCCGGGCCGGCGCAGCCGACGGCCGACCAGTGCCGCTCCATGGCCGCGTAGCGCGCGCCCGGGTGCACGCGGCCGGGCGGGCGCAGCGGATCGGCGCCGAGCGCCGCGACCCCGAGGCGGGCGCGGGCCAGCGTCCCGAGCAGGACCCGCCGGTCGGCGCGCAGCGCCGCCACGGCCGCCGCGACGCCGGGCGCCGGAGGGCCGGAGAGCTCCACCTGGCCGCCCGGCTCCAGGGTGAGCCGGCTGCCGCCGGGCAGCGGCCCCAGCCCGTCGACCGCGGCGCGGATCCGCGGCCAGCTCACCCGCCGGCCGGGGGCGGCCAGGTCGACCAGGTGGCCCTCCAGCTCCAGCCCGACCGTGCCCACGGGGCCGGGCCGCAGGGCGGCGCGGGTGACGTGCTCGACGGCCTCGTCGAGGGCCGAGCGGGGAGCGGCAGGGCACGTGCGCGGAACGGGGGCCACGGGGACCCACCCCCTCCAGGTCCGGACCGGTCGGCGAGCGACCGCGGGTCGGTGCGGGGGCGGCCCGGTCGTGCGCGGCCGTCCTCGTCAGCCATCCTCCACGGCTGCGTCACGGGTTCAAGGGGGTCATGGGACCAGGGGCCACCGACGGAAACGGGAGCCGGACGGCACCCGCGGGATGATCGGTCCGTGGACCTCCCCGCCGACCGCGACCGGGACCCCGCCGGCCGCGCCCGCAACGCCCGCCCCCGCGACGCGCTGGGCAGGCCGCTGCCCTACGGGGCGGCGGGCGAGGATCGCGCGCCGGAGGGCGTCGTCCGCACGCCCGAGGCCGCGCTGGCCGAGGCCCAGGCCCTGCTCGACGCCGGCCGCCCCTTCCACGCCCACGAGGTGCTGGAGGACGCGTGGAAGAGCGCCCCGGACGACGAGCGGCAGCTGTGGCGCGGCCTGGCCCAGCTCGCCGTGGGGCTGACCCACGCCGCTCGCGGCAACGCCACGGGCGCGGCCACGCTGATCGAGCGCGGCGCCGGGAACATCGCGCCCTACGCGGCCGACGCGCCGCACGGCGTCGCCGTCGCCGACCTCGTCCGGTGGGCGGGCGGCGGCGCGGCCGGCCCGCCACCCCGGCTCACCGGTCGCTAGCGCCCCGGGCGGTCACCCTCCCGTCCGGGTCGAGCCGGCCGAGGATCGCCTCGGCGATGCCGGCGAGCTGGGTGACCTGCTCGGGCGTCAGCGCGTCGATCACCGTGCGCCGCACGTGCTCGACGTGCTGGGGCGCCGCCTCCTGCAGCGTCCGCCAGCCGGTCTCGGTCAGGGAGGCGTTGGTCGCCCGGCGGTCCCAGGCGCAGGGGGTGCGCTCCACCAGCCCCCGGTCCTCGAGCCGGCTGACGACGTGGGACAGCCGCGGCAGGGTGGCGTTCGTCCGGGCGGCGAGATCGGTCATCCGCAGCACGCGGTCGGGCGCCTCGGAGAGCATCGCCAGCACGAAGTACTCGAAGTTGGACAGGCCGGCGTCGCGGCGCAGCTGGCCGTCGAGCACGCCGGGCAGCAGCTCGACGACGGCGATCAGGCGGACCCACGCCGCCCGCTCCTCGTCGCTGAGCCACCGCACGTCCACGGCGACCAGTCTCCCAGAAAGATGCTTGCAGCGACAAGCAAAGCGGGCTACGGTCGGCGTGCTCGTTCAGTTGAAGCAACAACCAAAGGAGGCCGCCGTGGGCGTCGCGACTCCCGACGTGTCCGTGCTGCCCGCCGCCCCGCCGGTGGCGGTGCGCACGCAGGTGACCGTCCCGCTGCGGTTCCCCGACGGCTACGCCACCACGGCCGACGTCTTCACCTTCACCGGCCTGGCCGACGGCAAGGAGCACCTGCTGCTCGGCCTCGGCGACTGGCGCGCCGCGCTCGCCCGTTCGGCAGCCGGCGGCCCCGCTCCGCTGGTCCGGCCGCACAGCGAGTGCCTCACCGGCGACGTGTTCGGCTCCGAGCGCTGCGACTGCGGCCCCCAGCTGCGCGAGGCGGCCGAGCGGATCACCGGCGCCGGCGGCTTCCTGCTCTACCTCCGCCAGGAGGGGCGCGGCATCGGCCTGTACGCGAAGCTCGACGCGTACGCGCTGCAGGACGCCGGCCTGGACACCTACGCGGCCAACCGCGCCCTGGGCCACGGCGAGGACGAGCGCGACTACACCGCCGCGGCGCAGATGCTCACCGCCGTCGGCGTCGACCGGGTCCGGCTGCTGTCCAACAACCCCGACAAGGCCGCCCAGCTCGACGTGCTGGGCGTCGCGGTCACCGAGCGCGTGCCCACGGGCGTGCACCTGTCGCTGGCCAACGCCCGCTACCTGGCCACCAAGCGCGACCACACCGCGCACACGATCGAGCTCCCGGCGGCCTGACCGGTCACGGGCGGGGGTTGGTCCGGGTCCACCCCCGCTCGTCGCGCCGCCCGCCCGTCGCCGCCCGGCAGCGGCGGCACACCGCCTGCACCTCGTCGGAGTGCCGGCCGGACTCCGGCTGGGCGTCGGACCAGCGGACGTGCGGGAAGCGGGTCAGCCGCGACCTGCTCAGCGACAGCCCGCAGGCCGTCTCGTTCCGCCCCGGTTCCCAGGCGTGGACCTCGCCGGCGGGCCGGCGGACGCCGTCCGGATCGGTCCACTGACCGGTCGCCGCGACCGCCGCGTTGCGCGCACCCATGGTGGGTCCCTACCCCGTGGGCGGGCGATGACTTCCGGCGTCCCGCGCCGTCGGGTCCGGCAGCAGCACCCCTCGTCCTCCGGGAGGCAGCCGGCATGACCCACGAGACGGTGCGCTCGGCCGACGGCACGGCGATCGCGTACGAGACGTCCGGGCAGGGGCCCGCGCTCGTCACGGTCTGCGGCGCGACGTGCGACCGGGCGCTGATGCGGCCCACGGCCCAGGCCCTGGGCGCGCACTTCACGACCATCGACTACGACCGCCGCGGCCGGGGCGACAGCGGCGACACGCCCCCCTACGCGGTCGAGCGCGAGATCGAGGACCTCGCCGCGCTGATCGACCGCGCCGGCGGCCGGGCCCACCTGTACGGGCACTCCTCGGGCGCCGGGCTGGTCCTGCACGCCGTCGCGGCGGGGCTGCCCGTCGACCGGTTCGTCCTGCACGACCCGCCCTGGTCCCCGGACGACGCCGCGGCGCGCGAGGAGGCCCGGCAGTTCGGCGCGACCCTGCGGGACCTGCTGCGCGAGGACCGGCGCGCGGAGGCCCTCCAGCTGTGGTTCCGCGGCACCGGCATGCCCGAGGAGGCGTTCGACGAGCTCCGCAGGTCCCCGACGTGGCCGGGCCTGCTGGCCGTCGCGCCGACGCTGGCCCACGACTCCGCCGTCATGGGGGACGTCGAGCGCGGGGGCGCGGTGCCCGAGGAGCTCGCGGCCGCGGCGGCGCGGCCGGCACTCGTCCTCGTCGGGGGCGCGAGCCCGCCGTTCATGCTCGAGGTGGGACGGCGGGTGGCGGAGCTCCTGCCCGACGGCCGCTTCCAGGTGTTGGAGGGGCAGGAGCACGTCGTGCCCCCGGAGGTCCTGGCGCCGGTGGTGACCGACTTCCTCGCGGCCTGAGGACCGGCCGGTTTCGCCGACCGTGTGGTGCGGGGCACACTGCGGGCATGACGTCCCCCGCCACCGCCCCCGGTGCCGAGCGGGTCCGCGAGCTGTGGTCGGTCGGCGACTACCAGCGCGTCGGCGTCCGCCTGGTGCCCGCCAGCGAGCAGCTCGTCGCCGACCTGCAGGTACGGCCGGGCGAGCGGCTGCTCGACATCGGTGGCGGCACCGGCAACACCGCGCTGGCCGCGGCCCGCCGCGACGCCGACGTCCTGTGCACCGACGTCGTCCCCGCGCTGCTGGAGCACGCCCGGCGGCGGGCCGACCTCGAGGGGCTGCAGTTCGACACCGACGTCGCCGACGCCCAGGCGCTGCCCTACGAGGACGGCTCGTTCGACGTCGTCACCTCGACTCTCGGCGTGGTCTTCGTCGCCGACGCCGAGCGGGCCGCGGCCGAGCTGCTCCGCGTGCTGCGGCCGGGCGGCCGGTTCGGGCTCACCTCCTGGGTGCCCGAGGCGCCCGGCGGCAAGCTGCTCGAGCTCATCCGCCGGCACGACCCGGGCGACCACCCCGGCGACCTGCTGCGCTGGGGCACCCGGGCCGGGGTCGACCAGCTGCTCGGCCGCCGCGGCGTGCAGCTGCGCTACACCGAGCGGACCGTCGACTTCACCGCGCCCTCGGTCGAGGTGCAGTGGCAGCGCTACGTCGACTGGTACGCGCCGGTCCGGGTGGCCTGGGAACGCCTGGACGAGCCCGGCCGGCAGGCCTTCCACGACGAGTTCGTCGACATGTGGGGCAGCTACAGCCGCGGCTCGCCGGGCGTCCTGGTGCCGAACACGTACCTGCAGGTCATCGGGGTACGGAGCTGACGTGCGCAGCTTCGAGGCCGCGGTGAGGATCGCGGCGGCGCCGCAGCTGGTGTGGGAGCTGCTCACCGACGTCGGCGGCTGGCGCGACTGGGACTCCGGTGTCGACCGGGTCGACGGCCGGGTCGCCCTCGGCGAGCGGCTGACGGTCTACGCGACGATGATCCGCAGCCGGCCCTTCCCGGTCACCGTCGTGGAGCTGCGGCCGGCCGAGGCGATGCGCTGGCGCGGCGGCCTGCCGTTCGGGCTGGCGGTGATCGAGCGCAGCTACCTGCTCGACCCCCAGGACGACGGCGGCACGGTGCTGACCGTGCGGGAGGAGCAGACCGGCCCGCTGGCCTTCGTCACCGAGCGCAGCACCCCCGACCTCAACCCGTCGTTCCGGCAGTTCTGCGCCGGGATCAAGGCCCAGGCCGAGCGCCGGGCCCCCACCGAGCAGCAGCGGCCCCAGCAGTAGCGGCCCGGCAGCGGCGGCCTCAGCAGTAGCGGTCGAGCAGGGCCTGCGCCCGCGCGGCGTAGGGGCGGAAGCCGAACAGCCCGCAGATCTCCAGCGCCCGCTCCAGCTCGGCGCGCGCCCCCGGCTCCCCGCGCAGGGCCCGCAGCCCGCCCCGGTAGAGCGCCGTGGGGCCGAGGACGGGCCAGCCCGCCCACAGCACGACGACGGTGTCGCCGTACGCCTCCAGCACGGGCAGCACGGTGCCGGCCCGCTCCGCCTCGCCCAGCTCCAGGTAGACGTCGGCGAGCAGCACGGCCCGGTAGGTGGCCCGCACGCCCTCCCCCGGGTGGGCCAGCACCCGGTCGACGGCGGTCAGCGCCGCCGCTCGCCGCCCGGCCTGGGCGTGCGCCTGGGCGAGCACGCCGAGCCAGTCGGGGTCCACCGTGGCCGCCAGGTCGACGGCGGCGGGGACGAGGTCGGGCAGCCGGTGCTCGTGCCAGGCGGCGATGCCCTCGATCGTCTGCCGCGACATGCGGGTCACGTCCGCGGCGGCCGGCGAGGTGGCCGGGGCGTCGGCGACCGCGGCGTCGGCCACCCGCCGCGCCTCGTCGGCGTCCCCCCGGGCCAGCGCCAGCCCGGAGCGCCACCACGCGTCCAGCTGCAGCAGGTCGCCGTCGCCCCGCCGGGTGGCCACCTCGGTGAACCGGCGGGAGACCGCCGCCGCCTCCTCGGCCTGCACCGTCTCGACCAGCGCGCAGCGCAGCAGGTGCAGCCCGGTGGCCTCGGCCGCGGGGTCGCCCGCGGCGTCGCGGACCAGCGCCCGGGCCAGCGCGACCCGCTCGGCGGCGTGCCGCGGCGACCAGTCGGCGACGAACCGGGCCACCGCGGCGCGGTGCCGGGCCGACGGCGTGCCCGCGGCCGCGGCCAGCGCGCGCTCGGCCAGCTCCCGGCCGCCCGCCCGCCCCACCGACGCCCGCTGCACCGCGAGCGCGGCCAGCACGGCCGAGCCCAGCTCCGCGGGCAGCTGCCCGGCCAGGTCGGCCGCCTCCTCCAGCAGGCCGACGTCGGTGGCCGCCAGGGCGCCGAAGGTGGCCCAGTAGCCGCCCACCCCGCCGCCGGCCGACGCGACCGCCGCCCGGGCCAGCCGCTGCGGGTCGCCGGCGGCGCGCGCGGCGTCGGCGGCCGCGCGCAGCGCCGCGCCGCTCTCCTCGATGAGACCGATCCGGCGCAGCGCCGAGCCCCGCACGAGCCGCAGGTCCGCGGCCAGGCCGGGCTCGCCCGGCGGCACGTGCCGCAGCCCCCGGTCGGCCAGCCGGGCGGCCTCGTCGGCGCCGGCCCGGTCCAGCGCCTCCCGGGCGGCGCGCAGGCAGGCCGCGGCGGCACCGGCGTCGGCGGCGCCGGCGGCCGCCTCGCTGCGGTGGACGGCGATCGCCGACGCCGACGTGGCCGCGGCAGGACCGGCCTCGAGCGCGTCGGCGAGCCGGCCGTGCAGCTCGCGGCGGCGGGCCGGCGGCAGGTCGTCGAGCAGCGCCTCGCGCACCAGGTCGTGCGCGATGCGGACGCGGCCGGGCGCCGGCTCGACCAGCAGCCCGGCGCGCAGCGCCGCGGGGACGCCGTCGTCGGCGGTGACCGCGCCCAGCAGGGCGAGGGAGAGCTCCCGGCCGGCCACCGCCGCGACCTCCAGGACCGCCCGTCCCGCGGGGTCGACGCCGGCCAGGCGCAGCCGCAGCACGTCGCGGACGCCGGCCGGGACTGCCGACGCGTCCGCGTCGGGGAGCGCGGCGAGCTCGCCGACGAAGAAGGGGTTGCCGGCGGAGCGCTCGGCCACCGCCCGCGCCCGCCCCGGGTCGGCGCCGCCGCCCAGCTGCGCCACCAGCTCGGCGACCTCGGCGGCGTCCAGGCCGGACAGCGGCAGCCGCCGCGCTCCCGGCAGCCGGGCGGCCAGGCCGAGCACCCGGGTCAGCTCCGGCCGGCCGGTGGCCTCCTCCCGGCAGGTCATCGCCAGCAGCACCGGCGCGTCGTGCAGCTGGGAGAGCACCACCTCGAGCACCGACAGCGAGTCGTGGTCGGCCCACTGCAGGTCGTCGAGGACGACGAGCAGCGGCGCGGCGCCGGCCAGCGCGCGCAGCCGGCGGGCGGTGTCCAGGCCGAGGGCGAAGCGGGCACCGGCGTCACTGCCCAGCGCGGCCTCCGGCAGCCCGCCGAGCACCTGCTGCCACATCCAGTAGGGCGGGGCGCCGCCGATCTCGGCGCAGCGGCCCCACCGGGCGGTGGCGCCCGCCCGGGCCGCGAACGCCTCGACCAGCCGCGTCTTGCCGATCCCCGGCTCGCCGGTGACCACGACGGCGGTGCCGGCACCCCCGCCGGCCCGCGCCCACGCGTCGGCGAGCGCGGCGAGCTCGCGCGGCCGGCCGACGAACCCGTCGCCGCTGCGGGCCGGCCGGGGGCGCGGCGCGGCCAGCCCGGGGTCCTGGCGCAGCAGCGCCGTCTCCAGGTCGCGCAGCTCGGCCGAGGGGTCGAGGCCCAGCTCGTCGGCGATCCGCGCCCGGGTGCGGCGCAGCACGTCCAGCGCCTCGCCCGGCCGGCCGGCGCGGTGCAGCGAGCGGGCCAGCAGCGCCGCGGTGGACTCGCGCAGCGGCTCGGCGGCCGCCACCTCGGTCAGCTCCGGCACCGACTCGGCGCCGCCGCCGAGGGCCAACCGGGCCGCCGCCAGCCGCTCGACCGCGGCGAGCCGCAGCTCGGCCAGCCGCGCGGTGACCGGGGCCAGCTCGGGCACGTCGGCGACGTCGGCGTAGGGGCGGTCCTGCCACAGGGCGAGCGCCCCGGGCAGCACGCGGACGGCGGTGGCGTCGTCGCCGCCCGTCCCCTCCCGGACCCGGTCGGCGAAGGCGTGCGCATCGACGGCCGCGCGGTCGAGGGCGAGCGCGTAGCCGTCCCCGCGGGTGACCAGCACCCGCGCCTCCCGGGCCCCGCGGCCGGGGTCGAGGACCCGCCGCAGCCGGGAGACGTAGCCCTGCAGCGTGGTGGCGGCGGTCGGCGGCGGGCTGCCGCGCCAGAGCCGCTCCGCCAGCACCTCGGCGGGGACCTGCCTCCCCTCGGCCGCCGCCAGCAGCGCGAGGACCTCGGCGGGCTTGCGCCCGCCGAGGTCCAGGTCGGCTCCGTCGCGGGTGACCCGTGTCGGTCCGAGCACGGCCACCCGCAGCTCCACGACTGCGGAGGGTAGGTGGTGCCCCGCCGGTCAGCGGCGCGGCACGACGTCCGTGCCGCCGCCGGCCCGGCGGACCAGCGGCAGGAACCGCAGCCACAGGGCGGCGCCGGCGACCAGCGCGAGCGTGCCGAACAGGCCCGACTCGGTGGCGAACCAGTTGGTGCGGCCGGTGTCGCCGGTGAGCGGGTCCAGCACGTGGTACAGGACGGCGTTGACCGCGGCGTGCGCCACGACGCCCGGCCAGATGCCCCACCGCAGCTGCATGCTGGCCAGCACGGCGCCGAAGGCCACCGTCCCGACGGTGAAGCACAGCAGCGCCCACCAGGTCGGCACGCCCGCCGGGGTGCCGCCGAGGAAGAGCACCAGCCCCCAGTGGAACAGCGCCCACGGGATGCCGCTGACCAGCACCACGGTGCGCGGCCCGCAGACCGTGGCCAGCCGCTGCACGAGCACGCCGCGCCAGCCGACGTCCTCGGCCAGGGCGAGGAGGACGTAGGGCACCGTGAGCACGGTCAGGCCGAGCAGCACCTGCACGTCGAGGCCCTCGTCGCGGAAGCCGCCGACGCCGGTGAGCCAGACCAGCGCCCCGCCGGCCAGCGTGGTGAGCAGCCCCCACAGCCAGGCGGTGAGCAGGGAGCGCCACGACGGGCGGCGGAAGCCCCAGCCCGGTCGGCGCAGGCCGCCGGTGGCCAGCCGGGCCACGACGGCGGCCAGCAGCGGGATCAGCGCCTGGCCGAACAGCAGCGCCTGGACGAGCGGGGGTGCCTCGTCGACGCGGCGCACGTCGGCGTCGTGCGCGACGGCGATGCCGGTCGTCGTGGCGATCAGGGCGGCGGTCGTGCCGAGGAAGACGCCGACCTCCTTCCAGGGTGAGGGGGTGCGGCCCGGCGGCGCGGGGGCGGTCGCCGGGTCGAGGTGCGGGGTGGTGGTCATCGCTGGTCGTCCTCCGGGACGGGTTCGGTCCGTGGTGTCGGCACCGACCGTGGGGGACCCCGCTGGTCACGGGCTGGTCGGCCGCTGGTGCCCGGCCACCAGCGGGCCACCAGCGCCGGCGCGCAGGGTGCGGCGCATGCAGAGCACGCCCGGCGCGGCCAGCGTCACCCTCCCGGCCGGGGCCCGGCCGCGGCGCTGCCTCGCCCGCGGCTCCGACGTCGTCCTCGTCGTCCTCGACGGGTGCCCGCTCGTCGCGCTGGGCGGCGAGCCCGAGCGGCCCCGCCCGCCCGGCTCGGTCGTCGTCTGCCCGCGCGGGACGCCCTGGTCGTGGCGCGGTGGGTCCGCGCCGTCCCGCCTGGTCGTCGTGGCCTTCCCGGCCGGACCGCAGCGCGCGGTGGCCGCCCTGGTGGAGTCCGGCGGCTTGGACGACGCCACGCTGCTCGCCGTCGCGGCGGACGAGGGGCTGGAGCTCGTGCTGGGGCCCGTGGGAACCGGATGACGCCCCGCCGCGGCCGCGGTGGGACCATGAGGGACGCCATGAGCATCGACACCACCAGCGACCCGACCGCCCTGGGCGAGCCCGCGACCCCGCCCCGCGGCCCGGTCACCTCCGCCTCCTACTCGATCACCGTCCGGCTCACCGCCGACGGCGACCCGGCCAGCATCGGCCGCATCGCCACCGCCGTGGGCTCCGCCGGCGGCGCGGTCACCGCGATCGACGTGGTGGACAGCCGGCCCGACGGCCTCACGGTCGACGTCACCTGCTCCGCGGCCGACGCGGCGCACTCGGAGGAGATGGTGGACGCCCTGCGCGGCGTCCCCGGCGTGAAGGTCCGCAAGGTCAGCGACCGGACCTTCCTGCTGCACCTCGGCGGCAAGCTCGAGGTCGCCTCCAAGGTGCCGCTGAAGACCCGCGACGACCTCTCCATGGCCTACACGCCCGGCGTCGCGCGGGTGTGCATGGCGCTGGCCGAGCACCCCGAGGACGTGCGCCGGCTGACCGTCAAGGGCAACAGCGTCGCCGTGGTCACCGACGGCTCGGCGGTGCTGGGTCTCGGTGACATCGGCCCCGGCGCCGCGCTGCCGGTGATGGAGGGCAAGGCCGCGCTGTTCAAGCGGTTCGCCGGCATCGACGCCTGGCCGATCTGCCTCGACACCCAGGACGTCGACGAGATCGTCCGCACCGTCGAGCTGATCGCGCCGGGCTTCGGCGGCATCAACCTGGAGGACATCGCCGCCCCGCGCTGCTTCGAGATCGAGCGCCGGCTGCGCGACAAGCTCGACATCCCGGTCTTCCACGACGACCAGCACGGGACGGCGATCGTCGCCCTCGCCGCGCTGCGCAACGCGCTGCGCGTGGTGGACAAGCAGCTGGAGTCGGTCAAGGTCGTCGTCGCCGGCGGCGGCGCGGCCGGCACGGCGATCGTGTCGCTGCTCCTGGAGGCCGGTGTCGGCTCGGTGCTGGTCTGGGACCGCGAGGGCATCCTCTCGCCCGACGACGAGCGGCTCTCCGGCGCGAAGCTGGAGCTGGCGCAGCGGACCAACCCGGCCTGCGTGCGCGGCGAGCTGCCGGAGGCGCTGGACGGCGCCGACGTCTTCATCGGCGTCAGCGCGGCCAACGTGCTGCCGGTCGAGGCGCTCGCCCGCATGAACGAGCGCGCGGTGGTCTTCCCGATGGCGAACCCGACGCCGGAGGTCGACCCGGTGCGGGCGCGGCAGTACGCCGCCGTCGTCGCCTCGGGCCGCTCGGACCTGCCGAACCAGATCAACAACGTGCTGGCGTTCCCCGGCGTCTTCCGCGGCCTGCTCGACGCGAAGGCCAAGGAGATCAGCACCGGCATGCTGCTGGCCGCGGCCGACGCGCTGGCCGCCGTCGTCCGCGACGACCAGCTCAACGCCAACTACATCATCCCGAGCGTGTTCGACCCCGCCGTCAGCAAGGCGGTGGCCGCGGCCGTCGCCGACCAGGCCCGGCACGAGCCCGGCGCCACCGTCGAGCTCCCGGACCGCAACGGCCTGAGCAGCTGACCCGGCGCGTCGGGGGCTCCCGGCACGGGGAGCCCCCGACGCACCCGAGCTCCTCCGGTCGGGACCACGAGGCCTTCGAGTTCACCCGATCGCGGGCGTGATTCCGTCGCCCGCCCGTGGATCATGGGCGGGTGCCCGAGTTGCCCGAGGTGGAGGCGCTGGCCGCGTTCCTGCGTGAGAACGCCGTCGGCTCCGTCGTGACGCGCGTCGACCTGGCCGCCGTCCAGGCGATCAAGACCTTCGACCCGCCGCTGTCGGCGCTCGGCGGCCTCGAGCTCACCGGCGCCTCCCGGCACGGCAAGTTCCTCGACCTCGACGTCAGCGGGCTGCACCTCGTCGTCCACCTGGCCCGGGCCGGCTGGCTGCACTGGCGCACCGGCCTGCCCACCGCGCCGCCGAAACCCGGCAAGGGGCCGCTGGCGCTGCGCGTGCACCTGGAGGACGGCGACGGCTTCGACCTCACCGAGCAGGGCACCCGCAAGGGCCTGGCCGTCTACGTGGTGCGCGACCCGGCCGAGGTGCCCGGCATCGCGCGGCTCGGCCCGGACGCGCTGCAGGTGTCGTTGGAGGAGTTCGCGGCGCTGCTGCGCGGCCGCTCCGGGCAGCTCAAGGGCGCGCTCACCGACCAGACGCTGCTCGCCGGCATCGGCAACGCGTACTCCGACGAGATCCTGCACGCCGCGCGGCTGTCGCCGTTCAAGATGGCCGACAAGCTCGACGACGACGAACTGGTCCGTCTCCACGACGCGGTGCGCGCCGAGCTCACCGACGCCCTCGAGCGCCAGCTCGGCCAGCAGGCGGCCACGATGAAGGGCGAGAAGCGCTCCGGGTTGCAGGTGCACGCCCGCACCGGCCTGCCCTGCCCGGTGTGCGGCGACACCGTGCGCGAGGTGAGCTTCGCCGACACGTCGCTGCAGTACTGCCCGACCTGCCAGACCGGCGGCAAGCCGCTGGCCGACCGGCGGATGTCCAAGCTGCTGCGTTGAGACACTTCGCGGTGTGCTGGTGACCTTCGACCTGTTCAGCGCGCTGCTCGACTCCCGCACCGGTGGCTCGGCCGCCTTCACCGGCATCGCCCGGGCGCACGGCTGGCAGGTGACGGGTGAGGAGCTCTACGACCGCTGGGACGCCGCGAACAAGGCCTCGCAGGCGGTGCTCGCCGACTGGGTGCCGTTCGCCGAGCACAGCCGCCGCGCCCTGGCGGCCACCTACACCGCGCTGGGGCTCGACGGCGACGCCGAGGCCGACGTCGCCGTCCTGCTGGAGTCGGTGGAGCTGTGGCCGCTGTGGCCCGACGTCGCGGCGGGCCTGCCCGCGGTGGCGCAGCGGTACGACGTCGGGGTGCTGTCCAACGTCGACGACGAGGTCTTCGCCCGCACCCGCGTCGCCCCCCTGGTGGACGGCGGGGCGGTGCTCACCTCCGAGCGGCTGCGGGCCTACAAGCCCGCCCGGGAGATCTACCGCCGGGCCCGCGAGGTGGCCGGTGGCGCGCTCCTGCACGTCGCCACCTCCGCGCGCGACGTGCGCGGCGCGCTGGAGGCCGGGATCGAGGTGGTGCGGTTGCGCCGCCCCGGGCACCGGCTCGACCCCGACGGCCCGGCGCCGCTGCGGGAGGCCGACGACGTCCCGGGTGTGCTCGGCCTGCTGGGCGGCTGAGAGCGCTTCCAGCGGTGAGCGGGGTCCCACCGGGCGCGGGCCGTGGTAGGACGGGCGGGTGCGCGAGAACGCAGCACCCCCGGTCACCCTCGAGCACGTGGCCCGTGCCGCGGGGGTGTCGCGCGCCTCGGCGTCCCGGGCGCTGACGGGCACCGGCCCGGTCTCCGACGAGACGCTGCGCCGGGTGCGCGCCGCGGCCGAGACGCTGGGCTACGTCGCCGACCCGGTCGCCCGCGCGCTGGTGCACGGGGCGGGCACCCGGGTGGTCGTCGCGGTGACCAGCGACTCGCCCGACGTCGGCTGCACGTACCTGGCGCGGGTCCTCGCCGCGGGGGCGCGGGTGTGCACGCCCCAGGGGCTCGGCATCGGTGTGGTGCCGCTGCGGCGGGCGAACCCGCTCCCGGGGCTCGACGCGCTGGCCCGCGACCGCTCCGTCGCCGGGGTCGTGCTGGTCAACACCACGCACGAGGTGCTCGACCTGCTGCCGCGGGCGCTGCGCGGCCGGACCGTCTCGATCGGCGTGGGCAGCGCCGACGTCCCCTCCGTCGACGTGGACGGCACCGCGGTGGGCCGGACGTCCACCGAGCACCTCGTCCGGGCCGGCCGGCGCCGGATCGCGATGATCACCGGCCCGTCCTGGCTGCCGTGCAGCCGGCGGCCGGTCGAGGCCTACCGCGCGGCGGTCGAGGCGGCCGGCCTACCGGTGCGGACCGTCCCCGGCGGCTTCGAGGCCGTGCACGGCGAGGCCGGCGCCGCCGCGGTGCTCGCCCGGTGGCCCGACACCGACGCGATCCTCGGGGTCTGCGACGACGTCGCCCTCGGCGCGCTGCGGACGGTGCGGGCGCTCGGCCGGCGGGTGCCCGAGGACGTCGCCGTGGCCGGGTTCGACGACCTGCCGATCGCCGGCGCCGTCGACCTCACCTCGGCCACGCACCCGGTCGAGGACATCGCCGCGGCCGCCGTGGGCGGCACGATCACCCGGCTCGACGTCGAGGGCACCCGCTTCTTCCCGTCCGAGCTGGTGGTGCGGCAGAGCGCCTAGGGACAGGGAGCGCCTGGGGACACGGTGCGCCTGGGGACACGGTGCGCCTAGGACACGCCCTGGCGGCGCTCGTGGTCGGACTGCGAGCCGACCGCCGTCCACCAGTCCTTGAGCTCGGGCGGGTCGAGCACGTCGACCCGACCGCCCGGCTGGGGGACGACGACCTCGACGCCGGCGCGCTCGGCCGCGGCGAGGGTGCGCTGCACCGGCTCGGCCCAGCGGTGGAACGCCAGGTTGAAGGTGGCCCAGTGGATGGGCAGCAGCACCCGGCCGCCGAGATCGCCGTGCGCGCGCACCGCCTCCTCGGGGTCCATGTGGATGTGCCGCCAGGCCTCGTTGTAGGCGCCGACCGGCAGCAGCGTGAGGTCGAAGGGGCCGTAGCGGGCGCCGATGCCGGCGAACGCGGGGGTGTAGCCGGTGTCGCCGCCGAAGAACACGCGGTGCCGCGGGCCGGCGATCACCCAGGACGCCCACAGCGTGGTGTCGCGGGCGAAGAAGCGGCCGGAGAAGTGCCGGGCCTCGGTGCAGGTGAGCGTCAGCCCGCCGACGGTCGTGCTGCGGTCCCAGTCGAGCTCGACGATCCGCTCCTCCGGCACCCGCCACGTCCGCAGGTGCTCGCCGATCCCGATCGGCACGACGAAGACGGCGCCGGACCGCTGGAGCAGCCACCGCACCGTGGGCAGGTCCAGGTGGTCGTAGTGGTCGTGCGAGATGAGGACGGCGTCCACCGGCGGCAGCGCCTCCAGCGGGACGGGGTTGGGGTGCAGCCGGGTCGGGCCGAGCAGCGGCGAGGGGGAGACGCGCTCGCCCCACACCGGGTCGACCAGCACCCGCTGCCCGTCCACCTCGAGCAGCGCGCTGGCGTGCCCGAACCAGGTGACGGCGAGCTCGGCCGCCTGCGCGGGGAACTCGTCGCGGGACAGCGGCACCGGGCCGCCGGGGTGGCCGTTGTGCCGCTCCTCGTGCCACTGGCGCAGCAGCCCGTCGCGGGCGTTGGCCGGCTTGAAGGTCGGCGTCGGCAGGGTGTTGTGGAACTTGCCCCCGGAGAACTGCGGGGAACCGGTGACGACGGGTCGCAGCTGCCGCTGGCTGGCGCCGAGGGCGGTCGGCAGGCCCCAGGCGGCGCGGGCGACCCAGGAGGCCCCGCCGGCGAGGGCGGCGGCAGCGGTGACGGTGAGGGCGCGGCGCAGGCGTGGCACGCCCTCCAGCATCCCAGCCGCCGGGGGGGAACCCGGGCACCCGCGGGTGCGGGTTCCCCCGGGGAGGTGGACGGGGCGGTCGCGGGTCCCTCCGCCGGCGCTCGTGCTCTGCCCACGGGTGCGGGCAGAGCACGAGCGCCGGGCCGGACCACGAGCCGGGGGGGGGGGGGGGGGGGGGGGGGGGGGGGGGGGGGGGGGGGGGGGGGGGGGGGCGGCGGGGGGGGGCGGGGGGGGGGGGGGGGGGGGGGGGGGGGGGGGGGGGGGGGGGGGGGGGGGCGGGGGGGGGGGGGGGGGGGGGGGGGGGGGGGGGGGGGG
>NZ_JBJGYO010000034.1:0-32640 GCF_054050035.1 Geodermatophilus sp. SYSU D00815
CGGGGCTCGCAGCGCCCGCACACCCCCCCCCCGCGGGCGGGGGGGCGGGGGCCGCGGGGTTCTGGGGGCGGGGGGGCGGGGGGCGGGGCCCGCCGCCCCCCCCCCCCCTGGACCCCACCCAGCAGGCCGTGGTCGACCACCCCGGCGGTCCGCTGCTGGTGCTCGCCGGCCCCGGCACGGGCAAGACGACCACGATCGTCGAGGCGGTCGCCGCCCGCATCGACGCCGGCGTCGACCCCGAGCAGATCCTCGTCCTCACCTTCAGCCGCAAGGCCGCCGCGGAGCTGCGCACGCGGGTGACCGCCCGGGTGGCCCGGACGATCCGCGAGCCGCTGGCCCGCACCTTCCACTCGTACGCCTTCGGGGTGCTGCGCCGGGCCGCGGTGCTGCGCGGCGAGCCCCCGCCGCGGCTGCTGACCGCGGCCGAGCAGGACGCCGTCGTCGCCGAGCTGCTGCGCGGCGACGCCGAGGAGGAGGGCGCCGTCCGCTGGCCGGCCGAGCTCGCCCCCGCGCTGGCCACCCACGGCTTCCGCAGCGAGCTGCGCGAGTTCCTGCTGCGGGCCACCGAGCGCGCGGTCGGCCCCGAGCAGCTCGTCGCCTGGGGCCGCGAGCTCGGGCACGAGCACTGGGCGCACGCCGCGGCCTTCCAGGAGCAGTACGAGCGGGTCACCGCGTTCGCCACCGCCGCCCGCGGCGACGCCTCCGGCTACGACCCCGCGGAGCTGGTGCGGGCCGCGATCGACGAGCTCGCCGGCGACCCCGAGCTGCTGCGCCAGGAGCGCGAGCGCGCCCGCTGGCTGTTCGTCGACGAGTACCAGGACACCGACCCGGCCCAGGTGGAGCTGCTCGACCTGCTCGCCGGGGGCGGCGGCAACCTGGTCGCAGTCGGCGACCCCGACCAGGCCATCTACGCCTTCCGCGGCGCCGAGCCGCGGGGCATCGTCGAGTTCCCCGAGCGCTTCCGCCACCCCGACGGGCGCCTGGCCGAGCGGCACTCCCTCGGCGTCTGCCGCCGGTCCGGCGAGGAGCTGCTGCGCATCAGCCGCCAGGTCGCCGAGGGCCTGCCGGGGCCGTGGGAGCACCGGCGGCTGCGGGCCGGGGAGGGCACCCCGCCCGGGTCGGCGGAGGTGCACGTGTTCGCCTCGGCCGCGGTCGAGGCGGCCTACCTCGCCGACCTGCTGCGCCGGGCCCACCTGCTCGACGGCGTGCCGTGGTCGCGGATGGCGGTCGTGGTGCGCAGCGCCGTCGCGCTGGCACCGCTGCGCCGGGCGCTGGCCCAGGCGGGCGTGCCGGTCGCGGTCTCCTCCGACGACCTGCCGCTGGCCGCGCAGCCGGCCGTGGCGCCCTTCCTCTCCGCGGTGTCGGCGCTCCTGCCGGCCACGCCCCGCGGCAGCGAGCCGGTCGGCCTCGACGAGACGGCCGCCGAGGCGCTGCTCGCCTCGCCGCTGGGCGCGGCCACCGTGCTCGACCTCCGACGGCTGCGCCGCGCGGTGCGGATCGCGCTGAACACCCGCGGCGTCGACCCGGCCGAGCGCGGCACCCCGCTGGCGACGGCGCTGTCCGACGACACGCTGCTGGCCGAGCTGCCCGAGCACGTCGCCCGGCCGGCGTTGCGGGTCTCCGCCGTCCTCACCGCCGGGCGCATCGCCCTCGCCGACGGCGGCACCGTCGAGGACGTGCTGTGGGCGATGTGGCAGCGCAGCGGCCTGGCCGGCCGGTGGGCGCGGCTGTCCGCCGCCGGCGGGCAGGCGGGCGCGGTCGCCGACCGCGACCTCGACGCCGTCGTGGCGCTGTTCGACGCGGCGGCGGGGTTCGTCGACCGGCTGCCCTCGGCCGACCCGCGGGCCTTCCTCGACCACCTCTCCGCCCAGGAGCTGCCCGGCGACACCGGCGCGGCGCGCGCGGTGCAGACCGAGACGGTCCGCCTGCTCACCGCGCACGCCTCCAAGGGCCTCGAGTGGGACCTCGTCTGCGTCGCCGGGGTGCAGGAGGGCATCTGGCCCGACCTGCGCGACCGGACGACGCTGCTGGCCGCCGAGGACCTCGTCGAGCGGGCCGCCGGCGTCGACGGCGCCGGCGTCGACCGGCGCACGCTCGCCCTCGCCGAGGAGCGGCGGCTGTTCTACGTCGCCTGCACCCGCGCCCGGCGCCGCCTCGTCGTCAGCGCGGTGCAGGGCGCCGTCGACGGGCCGGACGCCGGGGCCACCCCGTCGCGGTTCCTCGACCTGGTCGAGCAGCCGCCGGAGGGCGGCCGGACGCTCACCGAGCTGCCGCGCTCGCTCACCCTGCCCGCGCTGGTGGCCGCGCTGCGCCGCGCCCTCACCGACCCGCAGACGCCGGCGCCCCGCCGGTCGACGGCGGCCTCGGTGCTGCGCCGGCTCGCCGACGAGGGCGTGCCCGGCGCCGACCCGGCCAGCTGGTGGGGGCTGGCCGCGCTCTCCGACGACGCGCCGCTCGTCGACCCCGACGAGCCGGTGCGCGTGCGCCCGTCCGCGATCGAGGGGTTCCGCCGCTGCCCGCTGCGCTGGGTGCTCGGTGCGGTCGGCGCCGAGCCCGCGCCCGACGCCAACCGCACCGTCGGCACGGCGGTGCACCAGGTGGCCCAGCGGGTCGCCGAGGGCCTGCCCGCCCAGGACGCCCGGGCCGCGCTCGACGCCGAGCTCGACCAGCTCGACCTCGGCCCCGGGTGGGCCGACCAGCGGCAGCGGGCCACCGCGCACGAGATGCTCGACCGGTTCGTCGCCTGGCACGGCCGCAACCCGCGCGAGCTGGTCGCCGCCGAGGCCGACTTCACGGTGCAGGTGGGCCGGGCGCGGATCAGCGGCCAGGTCGACCGGCTCGAGCGCGACGCCGACGGCCGGCTGTTCGTCGTCGACCTCAAGACCGGGAAGACGCCGGCCCGCACCGAGGAGCTCGAGCAGCACGGGCAGCTGGCCGCGTACCAGGTGGCGATCGTCTCGGGCGCCTTCGCCGAGCACGGCACCGACACCGGCGGCGCCGCCCTGCTGCAGGTGGGCTCCGGCAGCAAGGCCAAGGAGCAGGCGCAGGACCCGCTGCCGGACGACGTCCCGGTGACCGAGACCTGGGCCGGCGAGCTGCTGGCCACGGTCGGCGAGGGCATGGGCGCCGGCACGTTCGAGGTGCGCACCGGCAGCTACTGCGACCGCTGCCCGTCGCGGCGCAGCTGCCCGCTGCACGAGCGCGGCGGCCAGGTGACCCGGTGAGCGTCGAGCAGCTCTCCTTCGACGACCTGTTCGGCGAGGAGCCGCCGCCGGAGGCCCCGGAGCTGCTCAGCCCCGCCGAGGTGGCCCGCCGCTGCGGGCTTGCCTACGCGCCGTCCGACGAGCAGGCCCGGGTCGTCGCGGCACCGGCCGACCGCCCGCTGGTCGTCGTCGCCGGCGCCGGCTCGGGCAAGACCGAGACGATGGCCGCGCGGGTGGCCTGGCTGGTGGCCAACCGGGTGGTCGAGCCCGAGGCGATCCTCGGCCTCACCTTCACCCGCAAGGCGGCCAGCGAGCTCAACGAGCGCGTGCGGCTGCGGCTGGGCGCGCTGGCCCGCCACCCCGACACCGACGCCGAGCTCGCCGAGCGGCTGGCCATCGCCTCCCCGACGGTGTCGACCTACCACGGCTACGCCGCCTCGCTGGTCGCCGAGCACGGCCTGCGCATCGGCATCGAGCCCGGCGCCGGGGTGCTCGGCCCGGCCATGTGCTGGGGGCAGGCGGCCGCGGTGGTCGGCGCCTACACCGGCGACATGAGCGACGTCCCGCTCACCCTGCTCACCACCGTCGAGGACGTCCTGGCGCTGGCCGCCGAGCTCGGCGAGCACGACGTCACCCCCGCCCAGCTGCGCGCGTGGACCGAGCACTTCGAGCGGCGGGTGCGCGGCTACCCCGACGCCCCGCGCAAGCGCGGGGTCTACGCCGACGTGCAGAAGGTGGTCGACCGGCAGCGGGCGCGGGCCGCGCTGCTGCCGCTGGTCGAGGGGTTCCAGGCGCGCAAGCGCGCCGCCGGCGCGATCGACTACGCCGACCAGGTCGCCCACGCAGCGCGGATCGCCGTCGCCGCGCCGGAGGTCGGCCGCCGCGAGCGGGCCCGCTGGCAGGTGGTGCTGCTCGACGAGTACCAGGACACCAGCGTCGGGCAGCTGCGCATGCTCGAGGCGCTCTTCGGCGGCGCCACCGGCCACCCCGTGCTCGCCGTCGGCGACCCGCGCCAGTCGATCTACGGCTGGCGCGGGGCCTCGGCCGGCACGATCGAGCGGTTCCCGCGCACCTTCCCCGGCAGGGACGACGCCCGCGCCGAGCGGCTCACCCTCGCCACCAGCTGGCGCAACGACCGGGCCGTGCTGGCCGTGGCCAACGCCGTCGCCCGGATGCTGCCCGAGCCGGCCGAGCCGCTGCCCGACCTCACCGCCGCGCCCACCGCGGGCGCCGGCACGGTCGAGGTCGGCCTGTACGACACCGTCGCCGAGGAGACGCGGGCGCTGGCCGACCGGCTGGCCGGGTGCTGGCACGCCGATCCCGACCAGCGACCGACGATCGCCGTGCTGGCCCGGGCCCGCAAGCAGTTCCACGGCATCGCCACGGCGCTGCGCGAGCGCGGCGTCCCCGTGGAGGTCGTCGGTCTCGGCGGGCTGCTCGCCGTGCCCGAGGTCTCCGACGTCGTCGCGACCCTGACCGTGCTGGTCGACCCCACCGCCGGCGACGCGCTCGGCCGGCTGCTCACCGGGGCCCGCTGGCGGATCGGCCCGCGCGACCTGGCCGCGCTCGACGCCCGCGCCCGCGCGCTGGTGCGGGCCCGGCACCACGACGCCGAGGACGGCGGCCCGCGCGAGCGGGGCAGCATCGTCGAGGCGCTCGACGACCTCGGCCCGGCCGACGCGTACTCGATGGCCGGGTACCGGCGGATGCGCCGGCTCGCCGGCGAGCTGGCCCACCTGCGCACCCGCATCGGCGAGTCGCTGCCCGACCTGGTCGACGAGGTCGCCCGCACGCTGGGCCTCGAGACGGAGCTGGCCAGCGCCCCCGACGTCAGCCCGGCCGGCGCCCGCACCCACCTCGACGCCCTGCACACCGTCGCGGCCGAGTTCGTCGAGCTGGCCGAGCTGCCGTCGCTGCCGGCGTTCCTGGGGTACCTGCGCGACGCCGAGGAGCGCGAGCGCGGCCTCGAGCCCGGCGAGGTGGCGGTCAACCCCGAGGCGGTGCAGCTGCTCACCGGCCACTCCGCCAAGGGGCTGGAGTGGGACGTCGTCGCCGTCCCCGGCCTGACCGTCGACCAGTTCCCGGCGAAGACCGACACCAGCGACTCGTGGATCAAGGACCCGGGCGCGCTGCCGGCCGACCTGCGGCTGACCGACCGGGAGGAGCTGCCCGCGCTGGTGCTGCCGCCGCCCGGCTCGGGCGACCAGGCCGACGTGAAGGCCGCGCTCGAGGACTACGTGCAGGCCTGGCGCGACTTCGGCTCCGAGGAGGAGATCAGGCTCGGGTACGTCGCGGTGACCCGCGCCAAGCGGCTGCTGGTCTGCTCGGGCAGCTGGTGGCGCGACGGCAAGAACGTGTGCGGGCCCTCGTCGCTGCTGCTCACCGCCAAGGACGCGTGCGAGTCCGGCGCGGGCGCGGTCGTGCACTGGGCGCCGCCCCCGGCCGACGACGCGACCAACCCGGCGCTGGAGGAGTGGCCGGTGGGCAGCTGGCCGACCGACCCGCTGTCGGCCGGCCGGCGCCGCGCGCTCACCGCCGCCGCGGAGCTCGTCCGCGCGGCCGTGCCGCACCCGCTGGACCCCGCGCGCGTCGTCGGCGAGCAGGACGCCGAGGTCGAGCAGTGGTTGCGCGACGCCGACCTGCTGCTGCGCGAGCGGGCGCAGCACGCCCGCCCCACCGTCGACGTCCCGCTGCCCTCGCACCTGTCGGTCTCGGCGCTGGTCACCCTGCGCCGCGACCCGGCCGAGCTGGCCCGCCGGCTGCGCCGCCCCATGCCCGCCGCGCCCGCGCCGCAGGCCCGCCGGGGCACCGCCTTCCACGCCTGGCTGGAGGAGCGGTTCGGCTCGGCGCGGCTGCTGGACCTCGACGAGCTGCCCGGCTCCGGCGACGAGCTGGCGGCCCCCGACGGCGCGCTGGCCGAGCTGCAGGAGGCCTTCCTCGCCAGCGCCTGGGCCGACCGGACGCCGATCGAGGTCGAGGTGCCCTTCGAGACGCCGCTGGGCCCGCTGACCCTGCGCGGCCGGATCGACGCCGTCTTCACCACCCCCGACGGCGGCTTCGAGGTGATCGACTGGAAGACCGGCCCGCCGCCGAGGGGGGCCGAGCTCGCCGCCGTCGGGGTGCAGCTGGCCGCCTACCGGCTCGGCTGGTCGCGGCTGACCGGGGTGCCGGTGGAGCGGGTCAGCGCCGGCTTCCACCACGTCGCGGCGGACGTGACGCTGCGGCCGGTCGACCTGCTCGACGAGGCCGGCCTGCTCGCGCTGGTCTCCGGCACCGCGGCGCCCGACGAGGAGGAGCCGCCGCCGGAGGACTGGTGACCCTCGCGGTGCGGTCGCCACCCTCGCCGTCCACCGCGAGGGGCGCGACCACACCGCGAGGGTGACGCCTCAGGACGACGCGATCCGGTCGAGGACCGCCGTCGCCAGCTCCCGCGGCGCCTGCTCGGGGATCCAGTGCGTCACCCCGGGCAGCTCCACGAAGCGGTAGTCGCCGGTGACGTGCCGCGCACACCCCTCCGCGGCGGTGCGGCCGATGGCGGCGTCGCCGTCGCTCCACACGTAGGTGGTCGGCACCGCGACGTCGTCCACCGGGGTGGCCGAGCTCATCGCCCGGTACCAGTTGAGCGCGGCGGTGAGCGCGCCCGGCGCCGAGAGGACGGCGAGGTACTCCTCGACCGCCTCGGCGGGGATGCCGGTCTGCTCCTGCGGGCCGAGCATCCGCCGCAGCCGCCGCATGCCGTCCTCGAGCAGCACCTCCTCGGCCTTGCCGGCCTGCCAGAACAGCCGGATGTACGCGGAGCGCTCCTTCTGCTCGGGATCGCCGCGGTAGGCGGCGGTGTAGGCCGCCGGGTGCGGTACCGACACGGCGGTCAGCGAACGCACCCGGTCGCCGTGCCAGGCGGCGAGCGCCCAGGCCACGTTCGCGCCCCAGTCGTGGCCGACGACGTCGGCGCGCGGGATCCCCAGCACGGTCATCAGGTCGGCGGTGACCTGCGCCAGGTTCGTCGTCGCGTACGCGTCCACCTCGGCCGGCCGGGCGCCGGGGGAGTAGCCCAGCTGGTCGGGGGCGTAGGTGCGCAGGCCGGCCTCGGTCAGCAGCGGCGTCACCTTCGCCCAGCAGGCGGACGTCTCGGGGAAGCCGTGCAGCAGCAGCACCGGCCGCCCGTCCTCCGGCCCGTCGACCCGGACGTCGAAGGTCAGGTCACCGACGTCGGCCTCGAGCAGCTCACCGGGCATGACCCGGACGGTAGCCGCCGCGCCGCCCGGCTACCGTCGGAGCCCGTGACCAGCCCCGAGCGCGCGTTCGTGTCCGCCCACCTCGACGACCTGCACGCCGACCTCGACGCCTGGCTGCGGATCCCCTCGATCTCGGCCGACCCGGCGCACCGCCCGGACGTCGCCCGCAGCGCCGAGTGGCTGGCCGAGGCGCTGCGCCGGGTGGGCTTCCCGACGGTGGAGATCTGGCCCACGCCCGGCGCCCCCGCCGTCTTCGCGGAGTGGCCGTCGGCCGATCCCGGCGCCCCGGTCGCGCTGGTCTACGGCCACCACGACGTGCAGCCGGTCGACCCGCTGGAGCTGTGGGTGCACCCGCCGTTCGAGCCGACCCGCGTGGACGGTCCCGACGGGCCGGAGCTGCACGCCCGCGGCGCGATCGACGACAAGGGCAACGTCGCGATGCACCTGCTCGGCATGCGCGCGCACCTGGCCGCGACCGGCCGCGACACCCCCGCGGTCACGGTCAAGCTGCTCGTCGAGGGCGAGGAGGAGTCCGGCTCGCCGCACTTCGCCGACCTGCTGCGCCAGCACCGCCAGCGGCTGGCCTGCGACGTCGTCGTCGTCAGCGACACCGGCATGGCCGCCCCCGACCTGCCGAGCGCGGTGACGTCGATGCGCGGCCTGGCCGCCGCCGAGATCACCCTGCGCGGACCCGCGGTCGACCTGCACTCCGGCTCCTTCGGCGGCGGCGTCCCCAACCCGCTGCACGCGCTGGCCTCGCTGCTCGACCGCCTGCACGACGAGCAGGGCCGGGTGACCCTGCCGGGCTTCTACGACCGGGTGCGCCCGCTGTCCGACCGCGAGCGCACGCTGATGGGCCGGCTGCCCTTCGACGAGGGGGAGTGGCTGGCCGGCCCGGCCGCCTCGCGGGTCGCCACCGGCGAGGCGGGGTTCACCACGCTGGAGCGGATCGGCGCCCGCCCGACCGCCGAGGTCAACGGCATGTGGGGCGGCTACACCGGCCCCGGCTCCAAGACCATCATCCCGGCCGAGGCGCACGCCAAGGTGACCTTCCGGCTGGTCGCCGACCAGCGGCCGGAGGACATCGGGCCGATGCTGCGGGCCTGGGTCGCGGCCAACGTGGCCGAGGGCATCGCGGCCGACGTGCACGTGGAGGCCGGCGGCGTCGCCCCGTGCGCCAGCGACCTCGACTCGCCGTGGATGGACGCGCTGCTCGCCGCCATCGCCCGGGCCTGGGACGGCCGGCCGGAGGACGTGCTCTTCATGAAGGAGGGCGGCAGCGGTCCGGAGGCCGACCTGGTCGAGCAGCTCGGCGCGCCGCTGGTCTTCCTCGGCGCCGGCCTGCCCACCGACCGGATCCACTCGCCGAACGAGCGCGTGCTGCTGCCGATGCTGCACCGGGGCGCCGAGGCCGCCGCCCACCTGTGGCGGGAGCTGGCGGGTGTCCGCCGCGGCTGAGGGTGCCCTGCCGGGGCGGGTCCACGACCTACAGTGCTCGGCGTGACCGGACCTGGGGACTCCGCACCGGCGCCGGGGTGGTACCCGGACCCCGACGGCGCGCCGGGCTACGTGCGCTGGTGGAACGGCGTCGGCTGGTCGGACGTGACCACGCCCGCCGGCCCGGGCGTGGCGGTGCAGCGCTCACCGGTGCTCGCCCCGCCGGCGCCCGAGCAGCCCGCGGCGCCCTCGCCGGTGCCGCCGCCGTCGTCCCCCCGTCCGTTCCCCACCGGGTGGGTGGTCGGGCTGTCGGTGCTCGCGCTGGTCGCCGTCCTGGTGGTCGGCGTGCTGGTGGGGCGTTCGGGCGGCGGCGGGTCCGACGTGGCCGACCCGCCGGGCCCCGTGCCGACCGCCCCGGCGGGCCCCACCTTCCCGCCGGGCACCGTGCGGATCATCGACGAGGTCTCGGGGCTGTCCTACCCGTGGCTGGGCGAGAACTGGTTCGAGTGGGACCTCGGCAGCCAGTTCGAGACGACGGCCATCGCCGGGCAGTACTTCACCACCCAGGAGGAGGTGCCCGACGGCGGCATCTTCATCGCGCAGTGCACCTCGGGCCCGGTCGCCGAGGGCTACGGCTGGGCCGGGCCGTCGACGCTGCAGAGCACGCTGGTGCAGCTGGCCGACAGCGTGCGGGCCAACTACTACCCCGGCCCGAACGAGCGGACGGTGCTGCGCGACGAGGCCCGCACCGTCGACGGGCACGCGGCGCACCTCTACGAGTTCCAGCTGTCCTGGGACGTCGCCGGCTACGACTCCACGGGGGAGCGGGCCGCGATGCTGCTGGTCGACGTCGGCCGCGCCGCGCCGGCGCTGCTCTACATCTCCATCCCGAACACCCACGCCGAGCTCTACGGCGTCATCGACCAGGTGCTGGGCGACGTCGAGGTGCTGTGACCCCGCGGTCCTCCGGACCGCACCGCGGCCAGGCGCGGTCCCCGGGTCGCGCCGAGCCGCTGCTGCCGCGTCCCGCCTCGGGAACCCTTCGGGTCCCGCTCGTCGCCCGCCTGTTCCCGGCTACTGTCGTGGCGTGACAGCAGCTGGGGCCGAACTCACCCTGCGGCACCCGGTGGAGCGCTTCTCGCTCGAGAACGGGCTGCGCGTCGTCCTCGCCCCCGACCGCAGCGTGCCGGTCGTGGCGGTGAGCGTGTTCTACGACGTCGGCATGCGCAACGAGCCCGAGGGCCGCACCGGATTCGCCCACCTCTTCGAGCACCTGATGTTCCAGGGCTCGGCGCACGTGCCGAAGATGGAGCACGCCCGCCTGGTCCAGGCCGCGGGCGGCACGTTCAACGGCTCGACGCACCAGGACTACACGAACTACTTCGAGGCGCTGCCGGCCGAGGCGCTCGAGCGCGCGCTGTTCCTCGAGGCCGACCGCATGACGGCCCCGGCCATCACCGAGGAGAACCTCCGCAACCAGATCGACGTGGTCAAGGAGGAGATCCGGGTCAACGTGCTCAACCGGCCCTACGGCGCCTTCCCGTGGCTGCAGCTGCCGCAGATCGCCTTCGAGAGCTTCGCCAACACCCACGACGGCTACGGCTCGTTCGTCGACCTCGAGTCCTCGACCGTCGACGACGCCGCCGACTTCTTCGACAAGTACTACGCGCCCGGCAACGCCGTGCTCTGCATCGGCGGTGACCTCGACGTCGCCGAGACCGAGAAGCTGGTCCGCCGGTGGTTCGGCCCCGTGCCGGCCCGCGAGGTGCCGCCCCGCGTCGCCACCGGTGAGCCGTCCCCGACCACCGCCCGGCGCGGCGTCGTCGAGGACGCCCTGGCCCCCGCGCCCGCCGTCGCGATCGGCTGGCGGGTGCCCGACCCGGTGGGCGACCTCGACACCTACCTGGGCACCGTGCTCCTCGCCGAGATGCTCAGCGAGGGCGACGCGTCCCGGCTGGAGCGCCGGCTGGTCCACGACGACCGGATCGCCATCGCGCAGAGCAGCTACGTCGGCCTGTTCGGCGACCCCTTCGACGTCCGCGACGCCACGCTGCTCACCACGCAGGTGCACCACCCGGCCGCCGTCGACGTGGAGCGGGTGCTGGCCGCGATCCACGAGGAGGTGGCCCGCGTGGCCGACGACGGCGTCCCCGCCGAGGAGCTGGCCCGCGTGCAGGCGCGCACCGAGGCGCAGCTGCTGCGCCAGGCCGACTCGGTGCTGGGCCGCACCCTCGGCTTCGCCGCCGCCGAGCTGGTCCACGGCCGCGCCGAGCTGGCCGGGGAGCTCGCCGCCCGGCTGGCCGCGGTGACGCCGGAGCAGGTGCAGGTGGCCGCCGGCGGGCTCGACCCGGGCACGGCGGCGGTCCTGGAGCTGCGCGCCACCGGAGGGGCCAGGTGAGCGCCCCGACGCTGGACCTGTCGCTCATCCCGCCGCTGGGGGAGCCACGGCCGCAGCCGGCGCCGCCGGTCACCGAGACGGTGCTGCCCACCGGCCTGCGCGTGGTCGTCGTCCCCCGGCCCGGGGTGCCGCTGGTCGAGCTGCGGCTCCGGGTGCCGTTCGCGGCCGCGAGCGCGCGCAGCGCCGCCACCCACACCGCCCGCGCCGCCGTCCTCTCGGGCGCGGTGCTGCTGGGCACCGCGCAGCACGACCAGACCGAGATCGCGCAGCTGCTGCAGGGGCACGGGGCCGAGCTGTCGGTCTCCGCCGACCCCGACCGGCTGCTGTTCTCGACCACCCTGCTGCCCGAGGGGCTGCCCGCCGTGCTGGGCCTGCTCGCCGAGCTGCTCACGGCGGCCACCTACCCCAACGACCGGGTGGAGGGGGAGCGGGCCCGCGTCGCCGAGCGCATCGGCATCGCCCGCTCGCAGCCGGGTGTCATCGCCCGCACCGCGCTGGCCGCCCGCCGCTACGGCAACCACCCCTACGCCCTGCAGCTGCCGACGCCGGACCTGGTCATGGCCGTCCGCAGCACCGCCCTGCGCACGCTGCACCGCGACCGCGTGGTCCCGGCCGGGAGCACGCTCGTGCTCGTCGGCGACCTCGACCCGCAGGCGGCCACCGACGCCGCCGGCACGGCGCTGGCCGGCTGGTCGCGCGACGGCGAGGCGGTCACCGCGCCGCCCGCGCCGCTCGCCGAGCCGGGGGCGCTGGAGGTCGTCGACCGCCCGGGGGCGGTGCAGTCCAACCTGCGCCTCGGCGGTCCCGCGCCCGGCCGCACCGATCCCGACCTGCCCGCCGTCCGGCTGGCCAACATGGTCTTCGGCGGCTACTTCTCCTCGCGGCTGGTCGAGAACATCCGCGAGCGGCGCGGCTACACCTACAGCCCGCGCAGCACTGTCGACCACCTCGCGGCCGCGTCGTCCTTCCTCGTCGAGGCCGACGTCGCCACCGAGGTGACCGCGCCGGCGCTGCTGGAGACCTGGTACGAGCTCGGGCGCATGGCGCTCACCGCGGTCACCGAGGCCGAGCTCGACGGCGCCCGCCGGTACGTCCTGGGCAGCATGGCGCTGTCGACGGCGACGCACGCCGGGCTGGCGAGCACCCTCTCGGCGCTGGTGGGGGCCGGGCTGTCCACCGACTGGCTGGCCGAGCACCAGCGGGCGCTGGCCGCGGTCACCGTCGAGGAGGTCCGGGAGGCCGCCCGCCGCTACCTCGCGCCGGCGGCGCTGACCGCCGTGGTCGTCGGCGACGCCGGGCAGATCGCCGAGCCGCTGCGCGCGCTCGGCCCTGTGCAGGTGGCGGCGGCCGAGGGATGAGCGCGCCGGGCAGCACCCCCGCCGACAACCCGCCGGTCGACCGCGCGGTCTGGCCGGCCGGCACCCGGGGCACGACCGGCGCCGTCCCGGTCCTCTCCCGCTCGGCCCACGACCGCGGGCACCGCCGCCGCGACCTCGACGACCCCACCGGTGGCCGGCCGGTCCGAGTCCTCACCGTCGACGAGCGGCGCGCCGTCCCGGTGCACGAGGGGCCGGCCGGGCCGCAGCTGGTCTGGGACGAGCAGCCGGACCTGCCGCTCGGCGCGGTGTACCTGGGCGAGGCCGACGGCGTCCCCTACGCCGCCGTCCGCGGCGAGCGGGCGCTGACCGTCAACGGCCGCCCGGTGGACACCTGGACCGGCCTGCGGGAGATCGGGGCCGACCTCGGCGACCTCGACGCCGGCCTGCTCGCCGAGGCGATCGGCATCCTCGAGTGGCACGAGCGCAACCGGTTCAGCCCGCTCTCCGGCGCCGCCACCACGATCGAGCGGGCCGGCTGGGTGCAGCGCGACCCCGAGACCGGCGCGGAGCTGTTCCCCCGCACCGACCCGGCGGTGATCATGCTGGTGCACGACGGGGGCGACCGCTGCGTGCTCGGCCGGCAGGCGGTGTGGCCGCCGGGGCGCTTCTCGATCCTGGCCGGCTTCGTGGAGCCGGGGGAGTCGGCCGAGGGCGCCGTCGCCCGCGAGGTCGCCGAGGAGGTCGGCCTGCGGGTCACCGACATCCGCTACGTGAGCAGCCAGCCGTGGCCGTTCCCGCAGTCGCTCATGCTCGGGTTCACCGCGCGGGTGGACGGCGACGACGCCATCCGGATCGACGAGGACGAGATCGAGGAGGCCCGCTGGTTCACCCGGGACGAGCTGCGCTCGGGCAACGGGCCGCGGGCGCTGCCGCCGCCGGTGTCGATTGCCCGGCACATCATCGACCGCTGGGTCGAGGGGCGGGTCTGACGACCGCCCACGGGGAGCGACCACCCGCCGGGGAGCGTGGGCCGCGCCGGCCGTCCCCCCGGTCGTCAGGTGCCGGCGTGCGGTGGTGCGGCGGGTAGCCGCACCGTGACGCGGAGGCCCCCGGCGGGGCGGTGGGTGAGCGTGAGCGTCCCGCCGTGCGCCCCGGCGATGCTGTCGACGATCGCCAGGCCGAGGCCGACGCCGGCGTGCCGGGCGCGTGCGCGTCCGGTGCCGCGCTGGAAGGGCTCGGCCAGCGTGGGGATGACCTCGGGCGCGAGCTGCTCGCCGGTGTTCTCCACCGTGAGCACCGCGCCTCCGGCGTGTGCGCTCGTCGTCACCCACGCGCTGCCGTGCTCGGGCAGGTTGTGGACGACGGCGTTGTGCAGGAGGTTCGTGGTCATCTGCAGCAGGAGGGCGTGCGAGCCGACGGTGGGCGTGAGGTCCCCGGAGGTGTGGACGACCACGCCGTGCGCCTCCGCGAGGGGCAGGAGCGTCTCCGCGGCCTCCTCGGCGACGAGGGACAGGTCGACGCGTTCCCGGGTGAAGGCCCGCTGATCGGCGCGGCTGAGCAGGAGCAGCGCTTCGGTGAGCGCGATCGCCCGGGTGTTGACGGCGTGCAGGCGCTCGACGAGTTCGCCGCTGTCGCGGTCCGGATCGCTGCGGGCGACGTCGAGGAGCGTCCGCGTGATCGCCAGCGGGGTGCGCAGCTCGTGGGAGGCGTTGGCGGCGAACCTCTGCTGCTCGGCGACGTGCGCCTCGAGCCGCGCGAGCATCCCGTCGAAGGCGTCGGCGAGCTCGCGGAACTCGTCCGCGCGGCCCGGCAGCTCGATGCGGTGGGAGAGGGAGCCGGTCGCGGCCTTGCGCGTGGCGTCGGTGATGCGGGTCAGCGGGGCGAGCATCCGACCGGCGAGGAACCACCCGCCCGCGAGGCCGAGCACCAGCAGGAACACCGACGTCGCGGCCGCCCGGGGGACGAAGGCGCGCACGAGGTCGGACCGGTTGGGGACGAACAGCCCGGGGCGGGACCCGAGGGGGTCGGAGGTGATGACCACGGCGTCGGGCACGTACCGCAGCAGGAACACCCACACGACCGCCAGCAGCAGGCCACCCGCGAGCATGAGGAAGCCCGCGTAGCTCAGGGTGAGCTTGAGGCGGACGCTCGCACCAGGGGCTCTAGCCACGGTCGCCTCTCCCGCCCGCGGGGCCGGGTGCCGTGACGATCCGGTACCCGACGCCGGCCACGGTGGCGATGATCCCCGGTTCACCGAGGCGTCTGCGCAGGGCCGAGACGGTGATGCGGACGGCGTTGGTGAACGGGTCGGCGTGCTCGTCCCACGCCCGCTCCAGCAGGTCCTCGGCGCTGACGACCCCGCCTTCGGCGGCCACGAGGACCTCGAGCACCGCGAACTGCTTGCGGGTGAGCGCGACGTAGCGGCCGTCGCGGTGGACCTCGCGGCGGAACGGGTCCAGCCGCAGACCCGCGACCTCCCGCACGGGCGGCCGGTGGTGCGCGCGCCTGCGGTCGAGCGCCCTGAGCCTGAGCACCAGCTCCTTCAGCGCGAACGGCTTGGTGAGGTAGTCGTCGGCACCGAGGCCGAACCCGGACGCCTTGTCCTCGAGCCGGTCGGCCGCGGTGAGCATCAGGATCGGCAGGCCGCTGCCGGACGCGACGATGTGCTCGGCGACCTCGTCACCGGAGGGGCCGGGGATGTCGCGGTCGAGCACCGCGATGTCGTAGGCGTTGACGCTCAGCAGCTCGAGGGCGGTGTTCCCGTCCCCGGCGAGGTCGGCCGCGATCGCCTCCAGGCGCAGCCCGTCGCGGATGGCCTCGCCCAGCAACGGTTCGTCCTCCACGACCAGCACCCGCATGCGCCCGAGGTTAGGGAGCCGGCACGTATCGCCGGCGTATCGGGAACGGCATACGTGCTGGCAACACGGACCTGCCTTGACTGGCCGGCATGTCCTCCAGCGAGCAGGCGCGGACGACGGCCCGACGTGCGCGGGCGACCACCGCGGTCGTCCTGGCCCTGGCCGCCGCCGCGATCACCGGGGTCCTCGGGTACCGGGCGGTGGCGGCCCCGCCCTCCTCGGCGGCGCCACCCGTCGTCGCAACGCACGGCGACGGCCGGGACGCCCCGGCGGCGGGCGTCCCCGGCCCTCAGGGCCGTGCCCCACGAGCCGGACCTGCCCTTCCCGACGGCGCGACGGTCGACGACGGCGTCGTCCCCGACGGCGTGACCGTCTTCGACGGCGGGTGGCCGGCCGTGGCCAACCTCGATCCCGCCCTCCTGGCCGCTCTCCGCCGGGCGGCGACCGCCGCCGCGGGCGACGGGGTCGAGCTCGTCGTCACCAGCGGCTGGCGATCCGCAGCGTACCAGGACCGGCTGTTCCGCGAGGCCGTCGCCGAGCACGGCTCGGAGGCGGAGGCCGCCCGGTGGGTGGCCACGGCGGAGACGTCGGCGCACGTGACGGGGGACGCGGTCGACGTCGGGCCCGCCGGGGCCACGGCGTGGCTGTCCCAGCACGGCGCCGAGCACGGGCTGTGCCAGGTCTACGGCAACGAACCGTGGCACTACGAGCTGCGGCCGGGAGCCGTCGACGACGGTTGTCCTCCGCCGTACCCCGACCCCACGCACGACCCGAGGATGCGGCGGTGACCGGGTCCCGTCCGGGCCGCGGCGCTAGAACGCCGAGATCGGACGGGTGCGCTCGGCGCGGGCCAGCGTGCCGATCAGCGCCGACTGACCGTGGCGTTCCACCGCCAGCCGCACCAGGAGGTCGCGGACCGGCGCGAACGCCTCCTCCGGGAACTCCGGGGTGGCGACGCCCAGGCTGGCGGCCAGGTCGTCGGAGTGCACGACGACCTCGACCAGCCGGGTGAGCAGGAAGTCGCGGCGGTGCAGCGCCCACCCCTGCCAGGGGACGGGGACCACCTCCTCGGCGGCGCCGGTGCGCAGCAGCTGCCGCACCATCTCCAGCGCCGACGCGGTGCGCTCGAGCAGCGCGGCCGGCCCCAGCGCCGCGTCGGCGTCGTCGGCGCTGCGGTCGTTGACCGGGTCGTCCGGCGAGGTGGCCCGCACCCAGGCCGCGCGGTGGTAGTGCGCGTCGACCGAACCGAGGACGGGCAGGCCGCCGGGCGTCAGCGGCAGCAGCTCCGCGGCCCGGACCGGCTGCCGGCCGAGGTGGCAGGCCAGGGCACCGACGGACATCCGCGGCAGCGCGCTCGGCTCCGACCAGCGCTCGGCCACCTCGGGCAGGGCGATCAGGTCCAGGGCGATCGCGGCGGCCGCCGGGAAGGCCTCGTCGGGTCCGGTGGTCATGCGAGGAGCCTGCCAGGCTCAGCCGGCGAGCCGCCCGGCCAGCACCAGGGCGGGCCGGTCGGGGTGGTCGGCCAGCACGACGGCGTCGGCGAGCGCCTCGGGGTCGACCTCGGCGTCGTAGCGGTCGAAGGCGGGCAGCTCCCACGCCTCCTCCGGAGGCGTGCGCCGGCGGCGGGCGGCGGGGCTCATCCGCAGGTGGACGGCGACGTCGAAGGCCAGGCCGAGGCCCTGCAGCAGCGCACCGGCCACCAGCACCACCCCGCCCGCGGGCATGGGCTCGCGGGCGGCCCGCGCCGCGCGGTCGCGTCCGAGGTCCCAGAGCACGGGCAGGTACAGCCCGCTGCCGCCGGGCCCGAGCGGGTCGAGGACCTCCCGGGCGAGCGCGCCGGCGTCGAGCCAGTCGGTGTAGCGGGCGTCCGGGTCGGTGCGGCCGTGCTCGAAACGCAGCGACGCCGGGCGGTAGAAGCCGACGGCCGGGACGACGACCGCGGCCCGGCCCAGCGCCGGCAGCCGGTCGGCGACCGCGGTGGCGAGGTCCGCGGGCCCTGCGGCGGGGTGCCCGTCGACGGCGACCCGCAGCGCCGTGGCGCCGGGCTCGGGCGGGAGGGCGGCCAGCGCGGCGGCGAGCCGGTCGGCCAGCGCGGCCGGGGTGAGGGGGTGCGGCCGGGTCAGGACCGGCCGTCCCCGGCGCCGGGCGCGGCAGCGGAGCGGGGGCGGGCGTGGTCGGGGCGCCGCCCGAACGGGGGCCGGGGGCGGGGCGCCGGGCCGGCCGGCACGGCGTCCCGCACGAGCGCCGGCCCGGGCTCCGGCCGGGCACGGTTCCCGGTGTCGGGAGCGGCCTCGGTAGCGGCGTCGTCGTCGGGGAGGGACTCGAGGACCTCGCGGGCCAGCTCGTGCACGGGGCGGCCGGAGGAGCGGGCCGAGCGGCGCAGGTCCTCGAAGGCGGTGCGCGGGCTGACGCCCTCGCGCTCGGCCAGCACGCCGATCGCGCGCTCGGTGGAGACCCGCGCCGCCAGGGCGTGCTCCAGCTGGGCGACGGTGCGCTCCAGCGCCGCGATCCGGGCGTCGCGCGGGTCCTCGGCGCCGGCCTCGTCGGTGCGTCCGCGGGCGGAGCGCCGGGCCGTCCGGTCGGGCTCGCAGGGGATGCCGAACTCCTCGCCGAGGAGGTCGGCCAGGGAGAGCCCCTCGACGAGCGAGGAGACGGCCGTGGCGCCGTCGGGGCAGACCACCGACCAGCCGCGCCCGGTGCGGACGACGGCGACGAGCGCGTCGGCGCCCGCCGGCAGCTCGGGCGGCTGGACCGTTTCAGGGCATGCCGCAGCGGCGCCGGTGCGTTCACCGCGCACGCTCATCCCGGGACCCTCCACGGGCTGACCCGGCCGCAACGGCCGGACCGGGGCGCGGCCGCGGTCGCGGCCCGCCACGGGGCGATCATGCCCCCTGGGGGGTCGCGGACCGGGGATCACGCGCCGTTCAGCTCCGATGACTGCGCGAGAGCGTTCTTGACCTGGTCGATGCTGGGGTTGGTCAGAGCGGTCCCGTCGGCGAAGACGAGCGTCGGGACGGTGCGGTTGCCGCCGTTGGCCGCCATCACCAGGTCCGCCGCCTGCTCGTCGGTCTCGATGTCGACCTCCGAGAACTCGATGCCCTCGCGCTGCATCAGCCTCTTGAGCCGAGCGCAGTAGCCGCACCACGTGGTGGTGTACATGGTCACGGCGGCGGTGGCGGCAGTCATCGGTCGGGATCCTCCTGGATGCGTGCGCGTGGGTCCACCCCGGGGGGTGGACAGGTGTCCGGGAGTTGAACGCGGGGCTCCTGGGGATGCTTCCCGCCGGACGTCGGCGGCGGCTGGGAGTATCGGTCCGGCGGGTGCGAGCAGAGGGGAGCCGGGATGCCGGGGATCGGCGGGGCGACGGGGACCGTCTCCGGTGCGGAGGCGGTCCTCGCCGGGCTGGACGACGAGCAGCGCGCCGCGGCGCAGGCGATCTCCGGGCCGGTCTGCATCCTCGCCGGCGCGGGCACCGGCAAGACCCGGACGATCACCCACCGGATCGCCTACGGCGTCCACCGCGGGGCGTTCGTGCCCGAGCAGGTCCTCGCCGTGACGTTCACCGCCCGGGCGGCGGGGGAGCTGCGGCAGCGGCTGGCCGCCCTGGGCGTCGGCGGCGTCCAGGCCCGCACCTTCCACTCAGCGGCCATGCGCCAGCTGCGCTACTTCGCCCCCAAGGTGCTGGGCGGCCCGATGCCGGGCCTGGTCGAGAACAAGCTGCGCCTGGTGGCCTCGGCCGCCTCGCGGGCGCGGCTGTCCACCGACCGCACCAGCCTGCGCGACCTCGCCAGCGAGATCGAGTGGGCCAAGACCACGCTCGCCACCGCCGACGACTACCCGGCCCGCGCGCAGGCCGCCGGCCGCGAGCCGCCGTTCGAGGCGGCGGCGGTCGCCCGCGTCTACGAGAGCTACGAGGCGGCCAAGCAGCGCGAGGGCGTGCTGGACTTCGAGGACCTGCTCCTGGTCACCGCCTACGCCCTCGAGGAGCACCCCGACGTCGCCCGGCAGGTGCGCGCCCAGTACCGGCACTTCGTCGTCGACGAGTACCAGGACGTCAACCCGCTGCAGCAGCGGCTGCTCGACGCCTGGCTCGGCGGGCGGGCAGAGGTGTGCGTCGTCGGTGACCCCAACCAGACGATCTACTCGTTCACCGGCGCCGACCCCGACTACCTGCTCGGCTTCGCCGACCGCTATCCCGACGCCGAGGTGGTCAAGCTCGAGCGCGACTACCGCTCCACGCCGCAGGTGGTCGGGCTGGCCAACAAGCTGATCGGGCAGGCGCCGCGGCGCAAGGGCCTGCCGGGCCTGCGGCTGCTGGGCCAGCGCGCCGAGGGGGCGGAACCGGTGTTCCGCGAGCACCCCGACGAGCCGGCCGAGGCCGCGGCGGTGGCCGCGCGCTGCCGGGCGCTCATCGACGCGGGCACCCCGGCCTCCGAGATCGCCGTGCTGTTCCGGATCAACGCGCAGTCGGAGGTCTACGAGAACGCGCTCACCGACGCCGGCGTCCCCTACGTGCTCAAGGGCGGCGAGCGGTTCTTCGAGCGGCCCGAGGTCCGCGAGGCGATCGTGCTGCTGCGCGGCGCCGCGGCCGGCGGCAACGAGCCGGGGATGCTCGTGCCCGCGGTGCGCGACGTGCTCGCCTCCATGGGCTGGGCCGAGCACCGGCCGCCCGCCGGCGGCGCGGCCCGCGACCGCTGGCAGTCGCTGGCCGCCCTCGTCGACCTCGCCGTCGACCTGGTCGCCGAGAACCGGACCCTCGACCTCGCCGGCTTCGTCGCGCACCTGGCCGAGCGGGCCGACGCCCAGCACGCCCCGACCGTGCAGGGCGTCACGCTCGCCTCGATGCACGCCGCCAAGGGCCTGGAGTGGGACGTCGTCTTCGTCGTCGGCCTGGTCGACGGCGTCGTCCCGATCGCCCAGTCGCTGTCGCGGCCCGACGCCGTCGAGGAGGAGCGGCGGCTGCTCTACGTGGCCGTCACCCGGGCGCGGGAGCAGCTGACGTTGTCCTGGTCGCTGTCCCGCAACCCGGGCGGACGGCGGTCGCGGCCGCGCAGCCGGTTCCTCACCGGGCTGGCGCCGGAGTCCGCGCCGACCGCGCCCCCGGCGCGGCGCGCGGCGAAGAAGCAGAAGGTCGTGCTCGAGGGGGAGGCGGGGGAGCTGTTCGAGAAGCTGCGCGCCTGGCGCAGCCAGGCCGCGCAGTCCGCGTCCGTCCCGGCCTACGTGGTGTTCAGCGACGCCACCCTGCAGGCGATCGCCGAGAGCCGGCCGTCGAGCCTGCGGGAGCTCTCCGGGCTGCCCGGCATCGGCGCGAAGAAGCTCGAGCTCTACGGCGAGGACGTCCTCGCCACGGTGAGCGGCTGACCTCGCAGAGCGACGGCGAGACGGGCCGGAGCCGGTTCGCCGACCCCGTCGGGGAACTCTTCGTTAATTGCGTTGACCGTTCCAGCGGGCCAGCCCTACTGTCCTGTCTGCGCTCGAGGGAACCCCTGGGGCGTCCAGACCTGAGACGGCCGGCGGGCCGCGCTCCGACCCCGGGAAGGAGGGGGCACTGATGACCACCAACACCATCTCGTTCGCTCCCGCCTGGGTTCCCGGCACGGGGAGCGTCGTCGTGCGCCCGTACGCCTGCGCCGCCGTCCGCCCGTCCCTGATCGGCGCCCTCGCCGATGCGCAGGGGACCGGTGTGCCCTTCGCCGCCGCGCAGCGGCGCCGCGGCCCGGTCATGGGCTTCGAGCCGGCCCTGCTGCCCACCCAGAAGCACGACGGCACCACCCCGAACGACGGCACCACCCCCCTCGGGATCCACTCCCCGGGGAGACCGCAGAGCTAGCCGCTCGCCGGTCCTCCTCCGAGGCCGCGGAACCCGAGACCCGGGATCCGCGGCCTTTTCGATGTCCGCGGCTCTCGGCCCCGACCACCGGTCGGCGGGCCCCCGCCGGCCGTGACAGGACGAGAACGAGGAGGAGAGCGGCAGTGATGCAGACGATCGCCCACCGCCGTACCGGGCTCCCCCGGTCAGGTGGCCCCAACCCGAGACGGCCCCGGTCGCCGCTGCCCCCGGCACCGGTGCGGCGCCCGCTGCCGTGCCGGGTCGAGGACCCGGAGCTGTGGTTCGCCGAGAGCCCGGCCCAGCTGGAGCAGGCGAAGAGCTTCTGCGCCGAGTGCCCGGTGCGCGCGGCCTGCCTGGCCGGCGCCCTGGACCGCGGCGAGCCGTGGGGCGTCTGGGGTGGCGAGATCTTCGAGCGCGGGGTCGTCATCCCGCGCAAGCGGCCGCGGGGTCGCCCCCGCAAGGAGGTCGCCGCATGAGACGGCAGCGACCGACCGCACCCGTCCGCAGCACCTTCCCCGCCCGCCGCGCGGGGAGCAGGGATTCGAGACCGAAGGAACGATCATGAGCCTCATCGAGCAGGACCTGGTCCGCAGCCACCTCCGTGACCTGCAGGCCGACGCCGACGCGTACGCCCGTGCGCGCCGGGTGCGTGCCGCCCGCAGGTGGGCCCGCCGCGCGGAGTCCGCGTCGCGGCGCGCCGCCCGGGCCAGCGCCGCCGTCCGCTGACGGCGACCTCCCGCGGGGACCTCTCCCCGCACCCGCCGGGGCCGGGTCCCGGACGCTCCCGGTGCGTCCGGACCCGGCCCCCCGTCCGTCTTCTCCTCGAGCCCCGGCCGGGGCAGAGTGGGGTGGTGGCCGCCGAGGAGCTGACCTGCACCGGCTGCGGACGCGCCGGGGACGCCGGCGACGTCGCGGCCGGGTGGTCGCTCAGCCGCCCGGCCCGGGCGACCGGGCGCACCGGTCCCCGCACGTCCGACGAGCTGCGGACGACGGCGCTGTGCCCGCACTGCGCGCGCCGGCACGTCCGCGACCTCGAGGCCCGGCTGGACCCCTGAACGACCCGCTGCCCCACCGCTCGCCGGCGCTGCAGACGCGGTGGCCGGGGCGTCCTACTCCGTGAAACCGGGCAGCCACTGCTCGAGCACGCCGCGGAAGTCGCCGGCCGCGTCGAGCTGGCAGAGCACCCCGATCGACCCCATCGTCACGCGGTGGATGAGCAGGTAGGCCGGCGGCAGGTTCAGCTGCCGGCCCAGCCGGCTGGCCTCGTTGCGGGGGTCGGCGATCCGCGCCGCCTGCTCCTGCATCCAGGCGCGGGTGAAGTGGAAGTGGTGCCCCTCGATCGGCGCGAGCAGCGGCCGCAGGTAGCCGAGCACCGACTGGGCGTCGACCTCCACGTTCGGCCGGACGAAGCCCTCGACCCGCAGGTCGGCGAGCACGTCCTCGGCCCGCCCCTCGAGCGCCCAGCGCAGCATCCGGCCGATGGGCTCGGGGTGGCCGTCGGGCAGCCGCGCCGTGGCGCCGAAGTCGATGACCCCCATGCGGCCGTCGGCGAGCAGCCGGAAGTTGCCCGGGTGCGGGTCGGCGTGCAGCAGCCCGGCCCGCTCGGGACCGGAGAAGTGCAGGACCGCCAGCAGGTGGCCGGCCCGGTCGCGCTCCTCCCGGCTGCCGGAGGCGATCACCCGCGACAGCGGGGTCCCCTCGAGCCACTCGGACACGATCACCTTGGGGGCGCTAGCCACCACCCGGGGGACGGCGATCTGCGGGTCGCCGGCGTAGGCGGCGGCGAACGCGCGCTGCGCGTCGGCCTCCAGCCCGTAGTCGAGCTCCTCCACCGCCCGGGCCTTGAGCTCGGCGATCAGCGGCTTGACGTCCATGCCGGGGAACAGCGCCGCGAACAGCCGGCCGAAGCGGGCCAGCTGGTTGAGGTCGGCGATCAGCGCCGTCGCCGCACCCGGGTACTGGATCTTCACGGCCACGTCGCGGCCGTCGTGCCAGGTCGCCCGGTGCACCTGGCCGATGCTGGCGGCGGCGGCCGGCATGTCGTCGAAGTGCTCGAACCGCTCGCGCCAGCGGCCGCCCAGCTGCTGGGCCAGCACGGCGTGCACGGTCCGTGCCGGCATCGGCGGCGCCTCCGCCTGCAGCTTGACCAGCGCCTCGCGGTACGGCGCCGCGATCTCGTCGGGCACCGCGGCCTCGAACACCGACAGCGTCTGCCCCAGCTTCATCGCCCCGCCCTTGAGCTGGCCCAGCACGGCGAACAGCTGCTCGGCGGTGCGCTGCTGCAGCTCGGCCTGCACCGCCTCGGCCGGCCGGCCGGAGAGCCGCTTGCCGATCCCGAGAGTGGCGCGTCCCGCGGCTCCCAGCGGGAGTGACGCCAGGCGGGCGGTCCGCGAGACAGATCCCCGCGGGATCCCCCGTCCGTCATCGCTCACCGTGCCATTGTCCCTGCCGTGCCCCGCGACCGCCGACGGACGCCCCGTGCGCGTCATCCGAAAGGGGCCGCAGCAGTTCCGCCGGTGCGCCGGCGCGGCAGCCGCACGCGGGGTGGGCCGGCCAGCGCCGCAGCCGGGGGAGGAGATCGGGCGGGGCGAGCTCGACGGTCGCCTCCAGCGCGGCCGGGGCCGCGGAGCCGTCGAGGAAGGCCAGCACCTGCAGCGCGGCGACGACGGCGGTGAGCAGGCAGGTCACGGTGGCCCCGGAGGCGGCGGCCTCGCCGGCGGTGAGCTGGGCGGCCAGCCCCGGCCAGCGCGGGTCGGCGTCCCGGCGGTGCAGGTCGGCGCAGCGCAGGCAGCTGGTCACGCCGGGGACCACGAGCGGCCCGACGACACCGGTCTGGCCGCGGACGGTGGCCACCAGGTGCGGCACCCCGGCCCGGTGCACGCCGGCGACCAGCGGGTCGGAGGCGGCCCAGGGCCGGGTCAGGACGACGACGTCGGCGGCGGCGCCCGGCGGCAGCGGCCGCAGGTCGGTCAGCGGGCTGGCGCGGCGCACCGCGTCGGCGGCCGCCAGCGACCGGGGCCGGCCCTCGTCGGCGGCGGTGAGCCCGCCGACGACCGCGTCCGCGGCCGTGGTCACGCCGTCGTCGCGGATGCTCACCCGGCCCACCCCGCTGGCCGCGAGGACGGCGGCCAGCGGGGTGCCGACGCGGGTGGCGCCCTCCACGACCACCGCCGCGGCCCGGCGCGACCGCCAGCCGAGCGGGGTGCCGGCCAGCGCGGCGGGCAGCTCCGCGGTGGTGCGCGTGCCGGCGGCCGGGCCGGCGTCGGAGGCCAGCAGGTCGGCCGGGTCGACGTCGACCAGCAGGCCCGTGGCGCGCAGCCCCTCGAGCAGCGCCCGCACGGCCGCGGGGTCCACCCCGTCGCGGGTGGCGTCGGCGAGCACGACCCGCTGGGCCCGCCGCCCGTCGAGCGAGCGCAGCAGCTCGCGCACCCAGCCCCCGCCCCTCGTGACGAGCAGGCCGGGGGCCGAGTCCACCCCGCCGACCCGGACCGCGTCGGGCCCGTCGCGCAGCACCGGGACGGAGGAGGGGAGCAGGGGATGCGTCACGCGGTGGAGCGTCGCAGCGGGGCGGGCGACGGCGCTGCCGCCGTCCACAGGGCGCCCCCGCAGACGCCGACGGCGGCGTCGCGCAGTTGCGGGACGCCGCCGTCCGGCCCCGTCCCGGAGCCCACCCTGAGCCTGCGAGGGGTGGGGAGGACGGGGTCCTTCTTCAGGCCTTGCCGAGGATCCGGTTCATCTTGGTGCCGCACACCGGGCAGGTCCCCTGCGCCATCCGGCGACCGGACTCGCTGACCTTGACCTCGCCGTCGAAGTCCCGCTTCTCCTTGCACTTCACGCAGTAACCGTTGTAGCTCTCCGCCACGGTCTCTCCTCGGTGTCGAAGGCGTCCCACTGGCCCGTCGGGGCGCCGCTGTCGGGGGACGCTACCCGGCAGAGCCGACGTGTTCTCGCTGGTGGGGTGGGCCGGGCGCCCGCCGACGTCCCCAGCCTGTGGACAACCGTGTGGACGGTGTGGGGACGCGGCGGCGTGTCCCTGTGCGGAACCTTGGGACGCCGGTGCGGTCGCGCGGCCGGCCGATGCCGGCGAAACGGGCCCTCACCTGGGCGGACAGCCGCTCCAGGGGTTGTGGAACGGCGTCGGTTCCAGCCCATCGGGGGAGTCCTCCCGGGACGGTTGTCCACCGACCGGACGAACCGCGCCCGACCGGGTGGAGTCGTGCGCGCGCCACCGGCCACCTCTGGATACGGTGCAGCCGTGCCCGGCTCGCTCCCCGACGCTCCCGACAGCTCCCGTCCTCCGGCCGCCCGCTCGGGCGGCCGCGCGCTGCCGGCCGCCCGCAGCGGCCGCCGGTCGACGGACGAGCTGCCGGCCGACGTCGAGGTACGGCGCAGCGCCCGCCGCCGGCGCACCGTCACCGCCTACCGGGAGCTGGGCCGCACCGTCGTGCTGATCCCCGCGGCGTTCAGCCCCGCGGAGGAGCGGCGCTGGGTGGCCCAGATGGTGGCCAAGCTGCAGACGCGGGAGGAGCGCCGGCGCCGCTCGCTCGGCGGCGACACCGAGCTCATGGCGCGGGCGCGGGCGCTGTCGGCGGCGCACCTCGACGGCGTCCCGCAGCCGGCCAGCGTCCGCTGGGTCGACAACCAGCACCGCCGGTGGGGGTCGTGCACCCCGGCCGACGGCAGCATCCGCCTCTCCAGCCGGTTGCGCACCATGCCCGAGTACGTCGTCGACTACGTGCTGGTGCACGAGCTCGTGCACCTGCTGGAGCCGGGCCACGACGAGCGCTTCTGGGCACTGGTCGCCCGCTACCCCAAGGCCGAGCGGGCCCGCGGCTTCCTCGAGGGGGTGGAGCTGGCCAACGCCGCCGGCCACCTGGCGGACGGCGCCGACCTCGTCGAGTGAGGCGCGGGCGGCGGGCCCCCGGCCGGCCGTCGCACAGTGAGACGTCGGGACCGCGGGGCCCGTGCACACGCTCCGCTGCGGGTGGCCGCCACCGGTGGGCCCGCGTCCTCGGCCGCCCGAGGGAGGCGGCCATGCCGGACGTCGCGCAGCAGGGGCCGGTGTTCCGGCTGACGTACCGCAGCCGCAGCCGGCGGCGGAGCGCAAGCGGGAGCTCGGCAGCCTGTTCACCCAGGCGCGCCGCAACGACAAGGACCGGCAGACCACCGGGGCGCTGCTCGTCCACGGCGACTGGTTCGGCCAGGTCCTCGAAGGGGAGGAGGACGCCGTCCGCGGCCTCTGCGCCCGTATCGAGCGCGACGTCCGGCACGAGCGGACCACCCTGCTGGAGACCGAGCCGGTCCCGCTGCGGGTCTTCGCCCGCTGGGCCATGGCGCGGGTCTCGGACGAGGCCGACGGGCCCGACATCCCCCTCATCGCGCACACCGACGGCATCTCGCGCGCCGCCGGGCGGCCGACGACGCCCGATCAGGAGCAGGTGCTCGACGTCATGCGCGAGGCGGTGCGGTCGGCGGCGCAGACGGTCTGAGGCGCCGGCCGCGACCGCCGCCGCTCACCGGGCCGCAGGGCCGTCCTCGCCCGGCTGGTCGTCCTCGCCGTCCTGCTCGGCCGGGCGGTCGCCGTCGGCCGGGTCGCCGGCGTCGTCGGCGGTGAGGGCGGCCAGCTCGTCGTCCAGCCCCTGGCGGGCGACGAAGTCGAGGGGCTCGTCGAGGTCGTCCGAGGTCGGCAGCAGGTCGGGGTGCGACCAGAGGCGGTCGCGGGCGTCGATCCCGTGCTGCGCGCCCATCGCGGCCCACACGGTCGCCGCGTCGCGCAGCCGGCGCGGGCGCAGCTCCAGCCCCACGAGGGTGGCGAAGGTCTGCTCGGCCGGGCCGCCGGAGGCGCGGCGTCGGCGCATCGTCTCGGCCAGCGCCTGGTGGCCGGGCAGCCGGTCGCCCGCGGCGGCGGCGACCACCGTGTCGACCCAGCCCTCCACCAGGGCCAGCAGCGTCTCCAGCCGGCGCAGCGCCATCTGCTGCTCGGGGGTCTCCTCCGGCTCCAGCAGGCCGCTGCCCAGCAGCTGCTGGATGGCCTCGGGGTTGCTCGGGTCGATGCCCCCCTCCATGCCGCTCATCGCCTCGGCGATGCCCCGCTCGATCGCCTCGCGGTCGACCTTGATGCCGCGCGCGTACGCGTGGACGGCGTCGGACAGCTGCTGGCGCAGCCAGGGGACGTGGGCGAACAGCCGCTGGGAGGCGGCCTCGCGCAGGGCCAGGAACAGCCGCACCTCGTCGGCGGGCCGGTCGAGGCCGCTGGCGAACTCGGCCACGTTCTGCGGCACGAGGACGCCCGCCCCGGGCGGGGCCAGCGGCAGGCCGACGTCGGTGCTGGTGACGACCTCGTCGGCGAGCCGGCCCAGCGCCTGCCCCACCTGGGCGCCGAACATCATGCCGCCCATCCGGCCCATGATCCCGGCGATCGGGCCGAGCATGCCGGCCGCCTCCTGGGGCAGCGCGCTGGTCATCGCGGCCACCACCCGCTCGGCGAGCGGGTCGATCAGCGCGCTCCAGGCCGGCAGGGTCTGCTCGACCCACTCGACCCGCGACCACGCCAGCGCCCGGTCCACGCCCGACGGGAGGTCGGTCGCCGGGTCGAGCCAGAGGTCGGCCAGCCGCAGCGCCTCGGCGACCGCGGTGCGCTCCGCCTCCGACGTCGGCTGGTGCCCGGCGGCGAGCTGGCTGATGGCCCCCTGGCGGGCCAGGTCCCAGTTGACGGGGCCGCCCGACCAGCTCATCAGCTTCTGCAGCTCGGCGAACAGCGGCATCTTGCCGAGCAGGTCCTCCGGTGAGCCCGCGCCGCCGGCGCCGCCGGCCCCGCCGAACAGGGCGGCGAACCCGAAGGGGTCGGCGCCCGGGGGCGGCTGGTTCCGCTTCGCCGGGTCGTTGCCCTCGGGGTCGCGGTCGGGGAGCCCGAAGCCGAACGGCAGGTCGCTCATGCCACCACGGTAGTCGCGTGATCTTCCGGTGGCGGCGGCCCGCGTCCGCTCTCAGCGTAGGTCCGGCCCCTGCAGGGCCCCGCCACGAGCCCGCGAGCCGCGGGGGCAGGCGGTCCTGTCGCTAGGCTGGCCCGACGTGACTCGTCGCAGCGCCGTCGTGGTGGTCGGTGCCGTCCTGCTGGTGGTCTTCGGGCTGCTGGGCGCGGCGGTGCCGGTGCCGTACGTGGCGGAGGTGCCCGGGCCCACCTACAACACCGTCGGCGAGATCGACGGCACGCCGATCATCACGGTCGAGGGCCGGGAGGCCAACGACGTCGACGGCAACCTGAACCTGACGACGGTGGGGGTCAGCGGCGCGGGCCTGAGCCTGGTCGAGGCGGTGCGCGGCTGGTTCGACGACGAGGTGACCGTCGTCCCGGAGGAGTCGGTGTACCCGCCGGACCAGACGCCGGAGGAGACCCGGCAGCAGAACCGCGAGGCGTTCCTGACCTCCGAGGAGACCGCCGAGACCCTCGCCCTGGACCGCCTCGGCTACCCGGACAAGGTCGTCGTCCAGGGCCTCTCCGACGACTCGCCCTCCGACGGGCGGCTGGAGGAGGGCGACGCGATCGAGTCGGTCGACGGCCGGCCGACCCCGGACACCGAGGCGCTCGACGACGTCCTCGGCTCGATCCCGGGGGGGACGACGGTCCAGGTCGCCTACACCCGGCTCGGCGAGCCCGGGACGACGACGGTGACCACCCGGGCGGCCGAGGACCGGGAGGGCTCGCTGCTGGGCGTGCTCGTCCGCGTGCAGCCCTCCGCGCCCTTCGACGTCGACATCCAGGTCAAGGACGAGCGGGGCCGCGAGGTGGGCGGTCCCTCGGCCGGGCTGATGCTGACCCTCGGCATCCTCGCGCTGGTCGGCGAGGAGGACCTCACCGGTGGGGAGGTCGTGGCCGGCACCGGCACGATCGACCTCGAGGGCGCCGTCGGCCCGATCGGCGGCATCCAGCTGAAGATGGTCTCGGCGCGGGAGATCGGGGCGACGCTCTTCCTGGTGCCCGAGGGCAACTGCGACGAGGCACTCCAGGCCCCGCAGCCCGGGCTGGTCCTGGCGAAGGTGGCCACCCTCGACGACGCCCTCGAGGCGCTCGCGGACCACCGCGAGGGCCGCACGCCGCCGTCGTGCTGAGCCCCTGCCCACCGCGGCGCGCCCGCGTGGGGGAAGCTGTCGGCCAAGCCCCGGCGGTGCGGGAACCACGGACCGCCCGGTGCGTTGTCCTGAGATGACCCAGATCTGAAGCACCGGGGCAGCACAGCCCCACCCGTGGCCCCGGCCACCCCGCAACTGAAGGAGACCGCTCGTGGCCATGCGGCCCCCCGTGTCGGTGCCCACGCTCTCGCGTCGCGCGAAGCTGGTCATCGGGGCCATCGCCGTGCTGCTGGTGCTGTTCACGGCCATCGGGACGTTGACCAACGTCTACGTCGACTACCTGTGGTTCGACGAGACCGGCTACACCGAGGTCTTCTGGACCGAGCTCCAGACGCGCGCCCTGCTGTTCGCCGTCGCCGGCGTGGCGACCGGCGGACTCGTCGCCCTCGCCATCTACCTCGCCTACCGGTTCCGGCCCACCTTCCGGCCGATGTCGCTCGAGCAGCAGAACCTCGAGCGGTACCGGCAGTCGCTGGAGCCGCGCCGCACGCTGGTGCTGTCGGCGATCGCCGTGGTGCTCGGCCTGTTCGCCGGCTTCACCGCGCAGGGCAGCTGGGAGACCTGGCTGACCTTCCGCAACTCCACCGACTTCGGGCAGGTCGACCCCCAGTTCGGCATCGACCTGTCGTTCTTCGTCTTCGACTACCCGTTCTGGCGGCTGGTGCTGGGCTTCGGCTTCGCCATCGTGCTGCTGGCGCTGGTCGGCTCGCTGCTGACCCACTACGTCTTCGGCGGCCTGCGGCTGCAGACCCCGGGCCAGAAGCTCACCGGCGCCGCCCGGGTGCAGCTGTCGGTGCTGCTGGGCCTGTTCGTCGCGCTCAAGGCCGTGGCGTACTGGCTGGACCGCTACGGGCTGGTCTACTCCGACCGCGGCGAGGTCTTCACCGGCGCCAGCTACACCGACGTCAACGCGCTGCTGGTGCCCAAGACGATCCTCGTGTTCGTCGCCATCGTCTGCGCGATCGCGTTCTTCGCCAACATCGTCGTCCGCAACTTCCTGCTGCCGGCCGCGGCCCTGGTCCTGCTGCTCATCTCCAGCCTGGTGATCGGCGTGGCCTACCCCGCGATCGTGCAGCAGTTCGTCGTCCGGCCGACCCCGGACCAGCGCGAGGCGCCGTACATCGAGCGGGCCATCGCCTCGACGCTGCAGGCCTACGACCTCTCGGAGGTCGACTACGTCGACTACGCGCAGGACGCCACGGGCGAGTCCGTCGACACCGACGCCGCCCTGGCCGAGCTGCGCAACGACACCGAGACCATCCCGAACGCGCGGCTGCTCGACCCGAACGTCCTGTCCGACACGTTCACCGCGCGCCAGCAGATCCGCAACGTCTACGGGTTCCCGGAGAAGCTGGACATCGACCGGTACACGGTCGACGGGGAGGCCCGCGACTACGTGGTCGCCGTCCGCGAGCTCGACAGCACCAACCTCTCCGAGAACCAGAGCAGCTGGATCAACCGGCACACCGTCTACACCCACGGCAACGGGTTCGTGGCCGCGCCGGCCAACGAGGTGATCGCCGGCCAGGAGGGCGGGGAGCCGAACTTCACCACCGGGGACCTGCCGACCAGGGGTGACATCGAGGTCGAGCAGGCGCGGATCTACTACGGCGAGCTGATCAACGACTACTCGGTCGTCGGCGCGCCGGAGGGCACCGACCCGCGCGAGTTCGACCGGCCCGAGGGCGGCTCGGACGAGGGGCAGATCAACAACACCTACGACGGCGAGGGCGGCGTCGCGATCGGCAGCTTCTTCCGGCAGCTGACCTTCGCGATCTACTACCGGGAGCGGAACTTCCTGCTCTCCGGCGCGGTCAACGACGAGTCGAAGGTGCTCTACGTGCGCGACCCGCGGCAGCGGGTCGAGAAGGCGGCGCCGTACCTCGAGGTCGACGGCGACCCGTACCCGGCGGTGATCGACGGCCGGGTGGTCTGGATCCTCGACGGCTACACGACGTCGGACTCCTACCCGTACGCCGAGCTGATGGAGCTGGGCACCGCCGCCCAGGACTCGCTCACCGGCGCCGGCACCGCCGCGCTGCCCGACGAGCAGTTCAACTACATCCGCAACTCCGTGAAGGCGACCGTCGACGCCTACGACGGCACGGTCACCCTCTACGCGTGGGACGAGGACGACCCCGTCCTGCGCACCTTCCAGAAGGCCTTCCCGGGCACGATCAAGCCGCGCTCCGACATGAGCGAGGAGCTGGTCAGCCACGTGCGGTACCCGCAGGACCTGTTCAAGCTGCAGCGGGACATCCTGACCCGGTACCACGTGACCGACCCGCAGGACTTCTACAACCAGAGCGACCGGTGGCAGGTGCCGGACGACCCGACCCAGGACACCCAGGACGCGCAGCCGCCGTACTACATCCTGGCCCAGCGGCCCGGTGACCCGAACGCGAGCTTCCAGCTGACCAGCGCGCTCAACGCCTTCCGCCGGGACAACCTCTCGGCGTTCATCTCGGTGTCGAGCGACCCGGAGAGCTACGGCGAGATCCAGGTCCTGCAGCTGCCGGGGAACACACCGTTCCGCGGACCCCGCCAGGTGCAGCAGTCGTTCATCACGAACAACCAGGTCAGACCCGACCTGACGCTGTTCAACAGCCAGGAGTCGCGGGCGGTGTTCGGCAACCTGCTGACCCTGCCCATCGGCGAGAACGGCCTGCTCTACGTCGAGCCGCTGTACGTGCAGGGCCGCGGGGAGAACTCCTTCCCGCTGCTGCAGAAGGTGCTGGTCAACTACGGCGACCGCGTCGGGTACGCCAACACGCTCGCGGAGGCGCTCGACCAGGTGTTCGGGGCCGGCGCGGGGGAGGTGGCCGCGGACAGCGGCGACCCGCCGGGCGACGACGGGACCGAGGGGACCGAGGAGCCCACTCCGACGACGTCCCCGCCCGCGCCGACCACCACGCCGCCGGACGACGGCGGGGACGGCACGACCGGCGCCAACCCCGCCCTCGACCAGGCGGTCGCGGACATGGACGCGGCGCTGCAGGCCTACCAGGAGGCGCTGCGCAGCGGTGACTTCGCGGCCACCGGCGAGGCGCTGGAGCGGCTGGAGGCGGCCGTGTCGGCCTACCAGGCGGCACAGGCCGCGGCCGCGTCACCGACGGAGTGACCCCCGGTGGGGGGGGGGGGGGGGCCCCCCCCCCCGCCCGGCCGGCGCGGACGACGTGCGGGCGATGGCCCGGCGCTACCTGCCGCCCGAGGCGGTCGAGGGCTACGTC
>NZ_JBJGYO010000035.1:0-31874 GCF_054050035.1 Geodermatophilus sp. SYSU D00815
CCTCGCCTCGACCTCCGGCAGAGGTCGAGGCGAGGTGCCGCTCCCGGTTCAGCCGCTGTGGTGGGGGTGCGGTCCGTCGTTCCCCGCGCGGCGCAGGGAGGGCAGGTCCCGCGGCCGGGGCCGCTGGCGCGTCTCCGGTTGGGCACGGGTGGGTGGCGGCTGTCGCATGGAGCACCGTCCGATCGTCTCGGTCCGTCGGGGTGCAGCCTGGCGCCCGGCTGACCTCCCGATCGTCCGGAACCGTCGGGTGCCGCCGGGTTCCGCCACGCCGACGCGGGGTCGAGGCCCCTCCCCCGGCCGCGTGTCCCGGCCGGACGGCAGCCGAGCGGCTACTGCCCGGTGCCGTGACCACCGACACGGTTTAAGGTGCGGATGCGTGAACGCCCCGTCCTACCTGGTCGAACGCGCCGTGAACCCCCGGCGGCAGGTCGAGGTCCTGGTCGACGGCCGCTGGTGGCCGGGTGTGCAGCACGGCTGGCGGATGTACGACGACGGCAGCGGCTGGCGCGCCGTGGTGAGCTTCGTCGTCTCCACCGGCGCGGGGCTCGAGGCGCGCGAGGACGACGTGCCGGTCGGGCACTTCCGCGTCCGCGGCTGACCACGCCGTCCCGGAGGCCCGGCGACCCGGCCTACCCCGCTGCCGGGACGACGACGAGACGCCGGCGGGTCACCCAGCGGACGTCCCCGGTGGGATCCGGGGACACGGGACGGGGACGCGCCGGGGCGTGCGGGGAAGTCACGCGACCACTGCACACGGTGGTCGATACGGGACGGCGAGCGCGCCGTGACCGCCGCGTGAACGATCGGCGCCGTCGGAGCGCCGGCCGCGCCGGGCGGTCGCCGCCCCAGGAGCCCCTCCTGCCACGCCGGTCGGCCGCCGTACCCGAAAGGGTGCCCGCCGGGACGGGAACCGGTGACAAGTCGCCGCGGGGCACGCCAGAATGCCCCGCCCGTTCCCCCCTCAGCCCTCCCGGAGCCCCGTCATGCCCCCAGCGTCTCTCCCCGGAGACCACGTCGTCGCCTTCGTCCTCCTGGACGTGGCGATCATCCTCGTCGTGGCCCGGCTCGTGGGCGCGCTCGCGCTCCGGATCGGCCAACCGCGGGTGGTCGGCGAGATCGTCGCCGGCGTCCTCCTCGGGCCCTCGCTGCTCGGCCCGAACATCTTCACCTGGGACAACCCGTGGAGCGTCCTCGCCTGCGACCGCTCGCTGGCCGAGGGCGTCGCGCCGAGCATCAGCTCGTGCCTCTTCCCGGCGCAGGCCCAGAGCGGGCTGAACCTGCTGGGCCAGATCGCCCTCGTCCTGTTCATGTTCCTGGTGGGCCTGGAGCTGGACACGGACCGGCTCAAGGGTCGCTACGCCGGGATCGTGACGCTCGCGCTCGGCGTGGTGCTCATCCCGATCGCCGGCGGCTTCCTCATCGCCCCGGTCCTGTTCGACGAGAAGTTCACCGGCGTCGGCGACCCGACCCAGCTCGGCTTCACGCTGATGGTCGGCGCCATGCTCGCGGTGACGGCGTTCCCGGTGGCCGCGCGCATCCTGCAGGAGAAGGAGCTCGACGCCACGCAGATGGGCGTCGTCGGCATCGCCGCCGCCGCGCTGGTGACGATCCTGATGTTCCTGGCGGTCGGCCTCGCCCGCGGTGTCGCCGAGGGCGCGCCGGCCACGACGCACGTCTGGCGGCTGGTCGGCGTGCTGGCCTACCTCGCGGTCATGTGGTTCGTCGTCCGGCCGCTGCTGGTCCGCCTGCTCGGCGCGCAGCTGCGCGGTGAGCCGCTGGGCGGCACCTCGCTGGCCGTCGTGCTGGTCGTGGTGGTGCTGTCGGCGTACGCCGCCGACCGGATCGGCATCCACGCCCTGATCGGTGGCTTCGTCGCCGGCCTCGTGATCCCGCGGCACGCCGACATCACGGCCGCGCTGATGACGAAGCTCTCCGACGTCGCCGTCACGTTCCTGCTGCCGGTGTTCCTGGCCTACAGCGGGCTGCGCACCGACTTCACCACCCTCGGCTGGGCCTGGCTGCCCGGCATCCTGCTGTTCGTCGTGGTCGCGATCGTGGCCAAGTGGGGCGGCGGCATCGTCAGCGGCCGCCTCGGCGGGCTCAGCTGGAGCGAGGCCAACGGGCTCGGCGTGCTCATGAACTGCCGCGGCCTGATGGTCCTCGTGGCGGCCCTCGTGGCGCTCAACGCCGGCGTCATCAGCCCGCAGATGCAGACCGGCGCCGTCGTCATGGCCCTGGTGACCACCGCGATGACCGGGCCCCTGGTCGACCGCTTCCTGCCCAGGCCCCCGGTGCAGCGGAAGGTGGACGAGGTGCTCCGGGCCGGCTGACCCCGCCTCCCCGCGGCCCCCGACCTCCCCGCGAGGCGGGGGCCGCGGTGCGCGGTCAGCCGGTGGCGACCTGGTCGGCCGGGGGCGCGGCGATCTCGACCGGCGCGTCGAAGTCGCTCAGCTCGACCTCGCTGCGGACGTCCTGCCCCTGCACGGTGAACTCCTGCACCACCCGCACCGGCCGGCCCTCGCGGTCGACCCACAGCTCGACCGGCATCCGGTTCACCCCGGCGCTGAGCAGGTCCGCCCGGCCGGGGGTGTCGTTGGGCAGCCGCAGGACGTCGACGGTGAGCCGGTAGCGGGTCGCCGGGGAGCCGGCCACCTCCTCCTCGCCGACCACCTCCTCCTCGCCGACCACCTCGACGGTCGAGGCCTCGGCGAAGGCGGTGTACTGCGCGAGGTCGCCGGACTGCTGGACCGACTCCAGCGAGGCGGCCAGCTCCTGGACCAGCGGGTCGCTGCTGCCGGCCGAGACGAGCAGCCAGGGGCGGTCGGAGGGGTTGAGCCCCTCGGGCAGCTGCACGTAGGTCCGCCCGTCGGCCCGGACGACGCGGATGTCGCCCACGCCCGGGACGGACTGGGTCAGGTCGAACGCCTCGGTCCGCCCGTCGTCGAGCAGCTGGTCACCGCTGCCGGTGATCTCGGTGCCGGCGGCGGAGGCCTCCAGCTCGACGTGGACCGACTCGATGCCCGCGGCGCCGTCGCGCAGGTGCTCGGCGAGGCCGGCGGCGTCGGTGGGCGGGCTGCCGGCGGCCACCCGCTCGACCCACTCCGACTGCCCGCAGGCGGTGAGCGCCGCCGTCGCGAGGACGAGGGCGGGGAGCGCGGTCCGCTTCCTGGTCACCGCCGGACGGTAACCCGGGGCGGCCGCGACCCGGCAGCCCGGACGGCGCTCAGGCGGCGTCGTCCACCTCGACCCCGGCGAGCGCCGAGCGCAGCTCGAGCGACAGCAGCCAGGGCGCCACGACGTCGTCCATGTCGCGGCCGGTCGCCGCCACGAGGTCGTCGATCAGCGCCGCGACGAGCCCGCGGGCGGCCATGTAGACGGTCGCGGCGTCGACCAGCGCCGGGTCCTCCCCGAGCTGCAGGCCGCCGGAGCGGACGCGCACGACCTCCCCGTTGCCCCAGCCGAGGTCGGCGGCGGCACTGCCCAGGAGGGCGATCGCGGTCCGCAGCTGGTCGTCGACGGGGACGTGCGCGTACATCGGGAGCTCCACGGGGCGGCGGGTCGGGCACCCCTGTTTTCGGCCACCGCGGCCGCCGGTTGAGCGGAACTCAGCCCCAGACCTCCTCGGCGGTCTCGACGATCAGCGCGAGCTTGGCGATCTGCTCGTCGCGGGTGAGCGCGTTGCCCTCGACCGTCGAGGAGAAGCCGCACTGGCCGGAGAGCGCGAGCTGGTCGAGCGGGACGAACCGCGCGGCCTCGTCGATGCGGCGCTTGAGGTTGTCCTTGTCCTCCAGCTCCGGCCGCTTCGTCGTCACCAGGCCCAGCACGACGCGCTTGCCCGGCGGCACGAACCGCAGCGGCTCGAAGCCGCCGGAACGGGCGTCGTCGTACTCGAGGAAGAACCCGTCGACCTCCAGCCCGCCGAACAGCGCCTCGGCGACGAAGTCGTAGCCGCCCTCGGCCACCCACGAGGAGCGGAAGTTGCCCCGGCACATGTGGGTGGTGACCGTCAGCCCCTCGGGGCGGCCGGCCAGGGCGGCGTTGATCTGCCGGATGTAGCGCTCGTGCAGGTGCTCGGCGTCGCGGCCCTGGGCGGCGATCTCGGCGCGCTGCGCCGGGTCGTTGAGGTAGGCCAGGCTGGTGTCGTCGAACTGCAGGTAGGTGCAGCCCTGCGCGGCGATCCCCCGCACCTGCTGCGCGTAGGCCGCCGACAGGGCGTCCCAGAACGAGTCCTCGTCGGGGTAGACCGCCGGGTCGATGGCCGCCGCGCCGCCGCGGTAGTGGACCATCGACGGCGAGGGGATGGTCAGCTTCGCCGTCTGCTCCGGCGAGACGACGCGCTGCAGGTAGGCGAAGTCCTCGCCGAAGATCGGCTCGCCGATCGACAGCGGCCCGTCGACGTGCAGCCCGGCCGGGGTGAAGTCGATCGTGCCGTCGGCGTTCTTGAAGTGGACGACGATGTTCTGGTCGGTGACCTTGCTGATCCCGCCGATCCGGTAGATGAAGTCCATGTGCCAGGAGGCCCGGCGGAACTCACCGTCGGTCGCCGTGCGCAGGCCGACGTCGCGCTGCATGCGCACGACCTCCGCGATCGCCTCGTCCTCGATCCCCCGCAGCTCGGCGTCGTCGATCTCCCCCGCCGCGTGCCGTGCCCGGGCGTCGAGCAGGTGCGGGGGGCGCAGCAGGCTGCCCACGTGGTCGGCGCGGAACGGGGGCCCGGAGACGTCGGTCATGGCCGGGAGCATGGCGGACGAGGAGCCCCCGGCGCACCCCGCGCCGTCACCCCGCGACCGTCACCCGCCCCTCGCGCAGCAGGTCGGCGCCGCCCTGCCGGACCGTCACCGCGCGCACCCCCGGCTCGTCCGGGACGGCTGCCACGTCGACGACGAGCTCGACGCCGGGCACGCCGGGGGCGCGGAACTGGGCCCGGGCCGCGCGGACCCGGCGGGGGTCCTCGTCCACCTCGGTCGACGCGGCCCGGACGGCGAGCCCGAACAGGTACATGCCGTGCAGGATCACGCCGTCGAGCCCGGCCTCCCGCGCGGCCGCCTCGTCCAGGTGCAGCGGGCTGTCGTCGCCGGAGACGGCGGCGTAGCGGGCCGGCACGTCCGCCGCCGGCACCGTCCTCAGTGGTCCGCTCACGGGAAGCGCACCACCTGCGTCGAGGTCCCCGACACCGTGCGCTGCCCGTCGCCGTTCCGGGTCTCGGTGGCGAACGCGTAGAAGAGGTTCGGCGGGCGCCGGCGCACCTCGCGCAGCGTCACCGTCGTCGTCAGCACGTCACCGGCGCAGACCGGCTCGCCGAACTCCAGCGACTGGCCGGCGTGCAGGTTCCAGGCGAACGGCACGCCGAGCTCGGGTGAGTGCAGGGCCACGAGCACCGCCTCCATCGTGTAGACCGTCGCGTAGCCGGCCGGGGCGACGAGCCCGCGGAAGCCGGCGGCGCGCGCCGCGTCCCCTGACCGGAACCACGCGGCCCGGTGGCCGAACAGGTCGGCGTAGGCGCGCACCCGGGGCTCCTCGACCCGGTGCTCCGCGGTGGCGAAGGTCGTGCCGAGCGCGCCCTCCCACCGGTCGGCCAGCGCGTCCAGCGCCGGCCGACCGGCCTCGGTCCGCGCGCTCACGAGCCGTACTGCGACCGCAGCTCGACCTTGCGGATCTTGCCGCTGGGCGTCTTCGGCAGCTGCGGCACGAGCTCCAGCCGCTCCGGGAGGAAGTGCTTCGACAGGCCCTGCTCCAGCAGGTAGTCGCAGATCTCCTCGAGCGAGGGGGCGGCGTCGCCGCGCGGGACGACGACGGCGCACGCGCGCTCGCCCAGGCGCGGGTCGGGCAGCCCGACGACCGAGGCCTCCAGGACGTCCGGGTGCTGGAAGAGCAGGCTCTCCACGGCGACCACGGGGATGTTCTCGCCGCCGCGGATGATGATGTCCTTCGTGCGGCCCTCGAGGACGACGTAGCCCTCCTCGGTGATCCGGGCGGTGTCACCGGTGGAGAACCAGCCGTCGGCGCCGATCGCCTCCGCCGTGGCGTCGGGGCGCTGCAGGTAGCCGAGGAAGAGGCCGGGGCCCCGGATCTGCAGGGACCCGGTCCCGCCCGCGGGCAGGGGCTCGCCGTCCTCGCCGACGATGCGCAGCTCGGTGCCCCGCACCGCGACGCCGTCGGTCGCCTGCGCCTCGGCCGGCAGGGAACGGGCGCAGGAGATGCCGATGCCGAGCTCGGTCATCCCCCACGCCGGGCAGATGTAGGCGCCGAAGGCCTCCCCCGCGACCGCGGGCAGCGTGCGCGGCACGGGCGCGCCGGTGACGATCACCGTCCGCAGGGTGCAGCGCGGGTCGTGCGCGAGGTCGGTCAGCAGCAGGTCCTGGATGAAGGTGGGCGCGCCGAACACGGTGGTCACGCCCTCCTCCCGCACGACGTCGGCCGCGTGCGCCGGGTTCCACCGGTCGAGGTAGACCGCCCGCCCGCGCAGGAAGGTGGTGAGCAGCACGCCCCAGAGGAAGCCGGTGTGGTGCCCGACCGGGGAGGCGACCAGGTTGACGAACGGCTCCCCGAGCGCCTCGCGGCCCTGGTGCGCCACCCAGTTGCGGAGCACCGCGGTGAGGGTCTGGTGCGTGTTCATCACGCCCTTGGGCTCACCGGTCGTGCCCGAGGTGAACCCGACGTGGCACAGCGTCCGGGCGTCGACCTCGTCGAACTCCGCCTCGGGGGCCTCGCGCAGCTCGCCCAGCGGGCGCTCGCCGGCCGCCGGGTCGGGGCTCCCGCCGGCCACGACGACGTGCTGCAGGGCGGGCAGCCCCGGGCGCAGGCCCCGGACCAGCGCGAGCGGGCTGCTGCTGCCGAAGCGCTCGGCCACCACGGCGACCCGGGCGCCGGTGCGGCGCAGGATGACCTCGATCTCCCGCTCGCCGTACGCCACGGGGATGCCCGAGTACACGGCGCCCACCTCGGCGATCGCGAAGATCAGCGCCGCGAAGTCGACTTGGTTGGGCAGCATGACGGCCACGGAGTCCCCGGCGCCCACGCCGAGCGCGCGCAGGCCGCAGGCGTAGCGGTGGGCGAGCCGGTCGAGTTCGGCGTAGGTGAGGCTGACCGGGGCGTCGAGGGCGCTGCTGCGGTCCACGGCGGCCACGGCGTCGGGCCGCTCGGCGGCCGCGTCGGTCAGCAGCGAGCGCAGCGTCGTCGTCGTCCAGGCGCCGGAGTCCACGTACTGCTGCGCGAGCTCGGCGGTGAGCCGGCTGTCGGGCCGGATCCCGGGGTGCGGGCCGGCGGGTGCGACCAGCGCGGTGGCGGTGGAGTCGGGCACGGGGTGGTCCTCCGGGTGTCGTGGTGCGGGGGTGCGGGGCGAGCCGTCGCCGGTCAGCGGGCGGTCTCGCCCCCGTCGATGGTGATGACGGCGCCGGTCATGAAGTCCGACGCCGGGGAGGCCAGCAGGACCGCCCAGGCGCGCAGGTCGTCCGGCGCTCCGATGCGCGGTTGCGGGATGGTGCGGCGGACCCGCCGCATGAGCTCCTCGTCGGCGCGGACGTCGGCGTTGAGGTCGGTGGCGAAGAAGCCGGGGGCGAGCGCGTTGACCTGGACGCCGTGGCGCGCCCACTCCACGGCCATCGTCCTGGTGAAGGCCACGACGGCGGCCTTCGACGCCGTGTAGGCCGCGTGGTGCGGCACGCCCAGGAAGGCGTAGTTGGACGCCACGTTGACGACCTTGCCGCGGCCCTGGGCCACCAGGTGCCGGCCGGCGGCGCGGGTGACGAGGAAGGTGCCGCGCAGGTTGGTGCCCAGCACGCGGTCCCACTCGTCGTCCGTGGTCTCCAGGAGGGGCGCCGACGACAGCACCCCGGCGTTGTTCACCACGACGTCGAGCCGGCCGAGCTCCTCGACCGTGCGGGCGACCATGCTCTCGACCTGGGCGGGGTCGGCGACGTCGGCGCGGGCGACGAGGGTCCGGACGCCGGACTTCCCCGCCTCCGCGGCCACGTCGTCCAGGACGGCGACGTCCCGCCCGGCGACGCACAGGTCGGCGCCGGCCTCGGCCAGGGCCAGGGCGATGGCCCGGCCGAGCCCGCGGCCGCCGCCGGTCACCAGCGCGACCCGGCCGCGCAGCGGCTGGTCGGCGCCCGGCGCGGCGGTGCGGTGCTGCTCGGTCACGGGCCTCGTCGCCTCCTGTGCGCGGTTCCGGGGTGCTGTCACCGTCGCACCCCCGGCGGGGCGGGCCCGCCGGGGGTGCGACGCGGGGGTCAGGCGGCCGCGACGACCGCCTCGTCCTCGTCCAGCTTGTTGTGCCGGTTGGTGCGCGTGATCGCGAGGACGGTGAAGGCGATCGCCGAGATCGCGAGCGCGTAGATCGACACCGGCACGGTGCTGCCGTACTCGTCGAGCAGGGCGACGGCGAGCGCCGGCGAGATGCCGCCGGCCACCGCGCTGGCGATCTGGTAGCCGAAGGAGATGCCGGTGTAGCGGACCGCGGTGCCGAACAGCTCCGACAGCCAGGTCCCCATGGGGCCGAAGAGCATGCCCAGCAGGATCAGGCCGACCGAGAAGCCGAGCCCCGCCTGGAACGCGTTGCCGCTCTCCACCAGCGGGAACAGCGCGAACGACCAGAAGCCGAAGCCCAGGACGCCGACCATCATCGGCAGCCTCCGGCCGATCCGGTCGGAGACCGCACCGCTGATCATGATCGAGATGAAGTAGCAGACCGACGCGATGATGACGAGCGCCAGGCTCGCGCTGGCCGAGAAGCCGGCGGTCTCCTTCGCGTAGCTCAGCGCGAAGATGATGGTGATGTAGTAGCCGGCGTGGATGCCCAGGGGCACCAGGACGGAGACCAGCACCATCTTCGGGTAGCGGGTGAGCAGCTCGAAGAAGGGCACCTTCGCCTTCTTCTCGCCCGACTTCTGCTCGAGCATCTGCTTGAACATCGGGGATTCCTCGAGCTGGATCCGGATGTAGAGACCGGCCAGCACGAGCACCGCGCTCACGAGGAACGGGATGCGCCAGCCCCACGACAGCCAGGCCTCCTCGCTCATGGCGCCCGAGACGATCGCGATCAGGGCCGCCGACAGGACGAAGCCGATCGGCGACGCGCCGCTGAGCCACGCCCCCATGAAGCCGCGCCGGCCCTTGGACCCGTTGTGCTCGACCACCATGAGGATCGCGCCGCCGTACTCGCCGCCGAGCGCCAGGCCCTGGATGATCCGCAGCAGCACCAGCAGGACCGGCGCGGCGACGCCGATCGCGGCGTAGGTGGGGAGCACGCCGATGAGGAACGTCGCGCCACCCATGAGCAGCAGGGTGACGACGAGGCTCTTCTTGCGGCCGATGCGGTCACCGAGGTGCCCGAAGATGATGCCGCCCAGCGGGCGGGCGAAGAACGCCACGCCGAACGTCGCCAGCGACAGCAGGGTGCTGGTGACGGGGTTGTCCGACGGGAAGAACAGCGGTCCGAGGACCAGGGCTGCCATCGACCCGAAGAGGTTGAAGTCGAACCACTCGATCACCGTGCCGACCATGGAGGCCGTGGTGACCTTCTTCAGCGAGTCCTTGTTCTCGGGCGCAGCGGACGAGGCGCCAGTGCCCCGCTCGGCGATCGCCGGTCCAGTTTCCATCTTCCCTCTTAATGTCGGACGTTAACGCGGTCGTCTTAGTTTGAGTGTGTTGCCCGTCACCGTCAAGGGGTCACGGGCGAGGTCGTTACGTGTTCGTGCTCCGTGCCCCGTCTCCGGCCCGGCGCCGGGTGCCGCGGGGGCTCAGGCGTCCTCGCGGACCACCAGCACGACCTTGCCGGTGACGCTCCCGGCCCGGACGGCCTCCAGCGCCTCCCCGGCCTGCTCGAGGGGGTAGGTGCGGGCGACCGGCACGCTGAGCCGGCCCGCCACGTAGAGCTCGAGCATGTGCTCGATCGCCGAGCGCACCGACTCCGGTTCCCGGTCGCGGTAGTCGCTGACCTGCAGGCCCAGGACGGCGATGTTCTTGACCAGGACGTGCCCGGCCTTGATCACGGGCAGGTCACCGGAGGCGAACCCGATGACGACCAGCCGCCCCTCCCACGCGGTGCAGCGCAGGGCCTGCGCGAACACCTCGCCGCCGACGAGCTCCAGGACGACGTCGGCCCCGTGCCCCCCGGTGAGCCCCATGACCTCGTCCTTGAGGGCGGGCCCGGCGAGCAGGACGTGGTCGGCCCCCTGCGCCTTGGCCAGCGTCGCGCGCTCCTCGTCCTGGGCCACCGCGATGACCGCGGCCCCCAGCGCCTTGGCGATCTGCACGCCGGCCGAGCCCACGCCGCCGCCGGCGCCGGTGACGAGCACGGTCTCGCCCGGCCGGAGGGCGGCCCGCCGCACGAGGGCGAAGTGCGCCGTGATCGCGCCCAGCCCGAAGGCCGCGGCGTCGGCGAACGGCACCCCGTCGGGCAGCGCCACGACCTGCGGCTCGGGCACGGCCACCAGCTCGGCGTACCCGCCGTGCTCGACCTGGGCGAGCACGCGGTCCCCGACGCGGACGCGGTCCACGCCCGCGCCGACGGCGCGGACGGTCCCCGCGATCTCCTTGCCCGGGCTGAACGGCCGCTCCGGGAGGATCTGGTAGGTGCCGGCGACGACGAGGATGTCGGGGAAGTTCACGCCGGCCGCGGCGACCTCGACGAGGACTTCCCCGGGCCCGGCGACGGGGTCCGGCAGCTCTCGGGTGACCAGGGATCCCGGCGGGCCGAAGTTCTCGACGACTGCTGCTCTCATGCGGTCCTCCTGGAGGATTCGGCGTCCGGCCCGAAGGTCAGCGCCTCGGGTCCGGTGCGGAGGGGTGGGTAGGGAAGGGCGCCCGCCGGGACGCGCAGGGCGTCGACCACCGGCACGGGTAGGGCGCTGACGTCGAACCGCTCCCCCGTCACGCGGTGGTCGGACCGGGTGCGCAGCGCCTGGGTGCGGGCGGCCTCCTCGAAGGTGGCGACGATGGTGCAGCACACGTCCTCGCCCGCGAACACCGCCCGCCAGTGGTCCGCGGGCCGGGCGGCGATCCGCTCGGCGACCGCGGCGATGACCTCGTCCTCGCGGCCGGCGTCGGCGCGCAGCTCCTCCGGCAGCTCGACCAGCTCGCAGAAGCGCAGCCAGAAGCGCTCCTCCAGCGGCGCCGCGGCCACGTGCCTGCCGTCGGCGGTCCGGTAGACGTGGTACCGGGGGCTGCCCCCGGTGAGGAGGTCGCGCCCGGGCACCGGCCACCGCCCGCTGCCCGCGTGGGTGGCGAGGTAGCCGTAGGCCAGCGTGCTGAGGTTCGGCGTCATGCCGACGTCGAGGTAGCAGCCCTCGCCGGTCGCGTTGCGGCGGAGCAGCGCCAGCAGGATGTTCACCACGGCCGGGTAGGTGCCGCCGGCGATGTCGGCGATCACCGTCGGCGGCAGGTGCGGGTCGCCGCGGTCGTCGACGACGGCGCCGAGCAGCCCGGCGTCCGCCAGGTAGTTGAGGTCGTGCCCCGCCCGGCCGGCGTCGGGACCGTGCTGGCCGAAGCCGCTGATCGAGCAGTAGACGATCCCCGGGTTGACCGCCCGGAAGGCGTCGTAGCCCAGCCCCAGGCGGTCCATGACCCCGGGTCGGAACTGCTCGACGACGACGTCCACCTCGGCGGCCAGGGCGAGCAGGTGCTGCACCACGGCCGGGTCCTTGAGGTCGACGGCGGCGCTGCGCTTGCCGCGGTTGAGCAGCGCGTAGTTGGCGCTGCTCTCGCCGAGCCGGGGCTGGTAGCTGCGCATCTCGTCGCCGCGCGGCGGCCGCTCGACCTGCAGGACCTCGGCGCCGGCCTCGGCCAGCAGCAGCGTCGCCAGCGGGCCGGGCAGCAGGCTGGAGAAGTCGAGCACCCGCACCCCCGCCAGCGGCGGGGAGGGGCGCCCGCGCCCGTCGGCCGTCACGCCGTCCGGCCCACCAGCGCTGCGGCGGCCAGGCGCGCGGCCTCGCCGGCGCGCGCCGCGGCGCGCAGCGACACGGTGTCGCGCAGCAGGCCCTCGACCCCGTACTCGGCCATGTACCCGTAGCCCCCGTGCGCCTGCACGGCCGCCGCGGCCACGTCGAGGGCCAGGTCGAACGCGGGCGTGACGCCGGCGGCCGCCGGACCGGGCTCGTCCAGCCCCGTGGCCACCGCCGTCGCGAGCAGCGCGCGGGCCGTGGCCGCCTGGGCCGACAGCGACGCCCGCACGGTCGGCAGCTCGGTCAGCGGGCTGCCGAACTGCACCCGGGTGGCGCTGTAGGCGAGCGCGGCCTGGGCCGCGGCCTCGGCGATCCCGGCGGCGAGCGCGGCGGCCCCCAGGTGCAGCAGCGTGCGGGCGCGCGCCACCTGGTCGCCGCGCACGACCGCCTCCTCCGGCACGGCGACGTCGAACCGGCAGCCGACGGTGAGCGCGCCGTCCAGGCCGGTGCGGCGGACCGGCGGGCCGAACGCGACGTCCGCCGGCGGCACGACGACCGCCGTCCCGGCGTCCAGCAGCAGCACCAGGTGCGGCTCCCGGCCGGCCGGGTCGACCCGCTCCAGGAACCCGGTCAGGCGGCCGTCGGCCAGCTCGACGCGGTCGCGCTCGTGCCCGTCCACCACGGCGACCGCGACCGGCGCCCCGCCGTGGACGCCCGCGAGCAGCTCGGCCCACGCCGGGCCGGCCGACCCGAGCACCAGCGCCGCGGCGTGCGCCTGCAGCGAGGCCCACGCCAGCGCCGGCCAGGTGCCGGCCAGGCGGGCCAGGGCCACCAGCGTGGTCGTCGGGTCGGCGCCGCCCCCGCCGGCGGCCTCGTCCGCGCCGAGGGTCCACAGCCCGTGCTCGGCCAGGGCGGTCCGCGCGGCGTCGACGTCCTCGGGGCGGTCGTCGCCCACGCGGGTCAGGCGGGTGGCCGCCAGGTCGTCGACCAGCTCGAGCACGGCCCGCTGCTCCTCGTCGAGCCGCGGGCCCCACCAGGAGCGGCTCACGACCAGAACTTCTCGGGGTCCGGCGTCCGCTTGGCCGCGAACGCGTCGCCGACCTCGTGCGCCTCGCGGGTCGCGAGGTACAGGGTGAGCTGCTGGTCGTGCGCCATGCGCGCCTGGCCGATGACGCCGTTGTGCCGCGCGGAGAAGGCGCCCTTGAGCCCGGCGATCGCCATCGGGCTGCGGGTGGCGATCTCGGCGGCCACCTCCTGGGCCCGCTTCACCGCCTCGCCGGCGGGCACGACCTCGTTGACCAGGCCCATCGCCAGCGCGTCGGCGGCGGAGTACTTGCGGTTGAGGTACCACATCTCCTTCGCCCGCTTGCGGCCGATGGTGTCCTCGAGGTACCAGGTGCCGTAGCCGGCGTCGAAGCTGCCGACCATGGGGCCCACCTGCCGGAAGACCGCGTTCTCCCCGGCGATGGTCAGGTCGCACACGTTGTGCAGCACGTTGCCGCCGCCCACGGCGTAGCCGTTGACCGCGGCGATCACCGGCTTGGCGATCGAGTCGATCGCCTCGTAGACGTCGATGATCGGCAGCACCTGCGAGTAGTCCAGGGACGTGGTCTCGTCGTGCTCCCCGCCGATGCAGAAGAACTTCTCCCCCGCGCCGGTGAGCACCGCGGCCCGCAGGCCGGGGTCGGTGCGGAACCGCTGCAGCGCGTCCTTGAGCTCCAGCAGCGTCTGACCGCGCAGCTTGTTGCCCGCGTCGGGCCGGTTGATGGTGAGCGTCAGGACCGGGCCGGAGGTCTCGGTCAGGATGTCGGTGTAGTCGCTCATCGGGTTCCCCCCTGCTCGGTGGTGCCGACGCGGAAGCCGCGGCCGCTCTTGTTGCCGAGGTAGCCGGCGGCGACCATCTGCCCCAGCAGCGGCGGCGGCGCGAACTGCGGGTCGAGGGTCGCCTCGTAGGCCGACTCGGTGGCGTGCTTGTGCACGTCGATGCCGATGAGGTCGAGCAGCGCCAGCGGGCCGAGCTTGTAGCCCAGGCCGAGCTGGATGGCGACGTCGATGTCCTCGGCGCTGGCCAGCTCGTCGTCGTACTCCTGCACCACGTCGTTGAGGTAGGGCATCAGGAGGCGGTTGACGAGGAAGCCCGGCCGGTCCTTGACCGCCACCGGGGCCTTGCCGATGCCCTCGGCGAAGGCCATCAGGTCGTCGACGACGTCGGCGTCGGTCTGCAGCGCGCGGACCACCTCGACCAGCGCCATGACCGGCGCCGGGTTGAAGAAGTGCAGCCCGGCCACCCGCTCGGGGCGGGGAAGGTGCCCGGCCAGGTCGGTGACCGACAGCGCCGAGGTGTTGGTGGTCAGGACGGCGTCCTCGCCGACCACCTCGGCGACCCGGCCGAGCAGCTCGACCTTCACGTCCTGGCGCTCGACCACCGCCTCGATCACAAGGTCGACGCCGGCGAGGTCGGCGACGTCGGTGGTCGTGGCGATCCGGGCGAGGACGGCGTCGCGGTCGGCCTCCGTGGTCTTGCCGCGGCGGATCCCCTCGTCGAGGAAGCCGCGGATGCCGGCCAGCCCCTGGTCGATGCGCGCCTGGTCGGTCTCCAGGGCGACGACGTCGCGGCCGGAGGCGGCGACGACCTGGGCGATCCCGCCGCCCATCGTGCCGAGACCCAGCACGGCGACCCGCTGGAACGTTCTCATGCTCGTACTCCGATCGTGGCTGTGCTCGTGGGTGGGCGCGCCCGGCTCAGGCACCGAAGGACTTGGTGCTCTCGTACGTGTAGAAGCCGCGCCCGGTCTTCCGGCCCAGGTCGCCGGCGGCGATCATGCGGTCGACCAGCGGCGGCGGGGCGAAGCGCGGCTCGCGCAGCTGCTCGTAGAGCCGCATGGAGACGGCCTTGTGGACGTCGAGGCCGACGACGTCGAGCAGCCGGAACGGGCCCATCGGGTGGCGCAGCGCGCCGACGACGGCGCGGTCGATCGACTCCACCGTGCCCAGGCCGGCCTCCAGCGCCCGGATGCAGTTGTTCTCCCACGGGATGAGGAAGCGGTTGAGGATGAAGCCGGGCCGGTCCTTGGTGATGACCGTGGTCTTGCCGACGCTCTCCAGGAACTCCAGCGACCGCTTGGTCGCCTCCGAGGCGGTGTGCCGGCCCTCGGCCACCTCGACCAGCTTCATCAGCTGGGCGGGGTTGCAGTAGTGGGTGCCGACGACCCGCTCCGGGTAGCGCGACCCGGAGGCGATCGCCGTCACCGACAGCGTCGAGGTGTTGGTGTGGAACAGCGTGTCCCGGGAGACGACGTCGTCCAGCTCGGCGAACAGGTCCTTCTTCAGCTGGAGGTCCTCGAACACCGCCTCGACGACCACGTCGGCCGGGGCGATGTCGGCCAGGTCCGTCGTCCCCGAGAGGTTGGCCAGCGCCGCGTCGGCCTGCTCCTGGGTGAGCTTGCCCAGCGAGGCGCTCTTCCGCAGGAACCCCGTGGCGTTGTCCAGCCCCCGCTGCACCGCCTCGTCGCTGACGTCGCGCAGGATCGTGCGGTGGCCGCCGCGAGCCGCCACGACCGCGATCCCTGCCCCCATGGTGCCCGCCCCGAGGACGGCGACGGTGAGCTTGTTCGGTGTCATCGGTTCTTCTTCCTCGTACGTACGGTCTGCGGTCATCGGGCCGTCTGGCCGCCGTCGACGACGACGGTCTCGCCGGTCATGAAGTCGGACGCCGGGCCGGCCAGCAGCACCAGCCACGGCGAGAGCTCGTCGGCCTCGCCCATCCGCCGCGCGGGCACCGCCCGCAGCACCTTGGCCAGCGCGTCGGGGTCGGCGCGGAGGTCGGCGTTGAGGTCGGTGGCGAAGTAACCCGGGGCCAGCGCGTTGACCTGCACCCCGGAGCGCGCCCACTCGACGGCCATCGAGCGGGTGAAGGAGACGATCGCGGCCTTGGAGGCGCAGTAGGCGGCGTGGTTGGCCACGCCCTTGAACGCGAAGTTCGACGCGACGTTGATGATCTTGCCCGAGCCCTGCGCCACCATGTGCCGGCCGGCGGCGCGGGTGGCCAGGTAGGTGCCGCGCACGTTGGTGTCCATGACCCGGTCCCACACGGCCGGGTCCTGCTCGAGCAGCGGCGAGCTGTCGATGATCCCGGAGTTGTTGACCAGGACGTCCAGCCCGCCGAGCTGGTCGACGGTGGTGTCCACCAGGTCCTGCACGGCGTCGGCGTCGGTGACGTCGGTGGGCACGGCCAGCCCCCGGCGCCCGCGTCGCCCGACCTCGGCGGCGACCTCGTCGAGCTGGTCCTTGCTGCGGGCGGCGAGCGCCACGTCGGCCCCCGCGTCGGCGAGCGCCAGCGCCATCGCCCGGCCGAGGCCGCGGCCGGCGCCGGTGACGATCGCGACCTTGCCCAGCAGCGGCCGGTCGCTCATCGGAGCACCTCCTTGACGCGCCCGGCCGTGTCCCGGGCCACCAGCAGCCGCTGCACCTCGTTGGTGCCGTCGTAGATCTGGGTGACCTTGGCGTCGCGCAGGTACCGCTCGGCGCCGAGGACGGCGAGGTCGCCGAACCGGCCGAGCACCCGCGTGGCGGCCACCGCCACCTGCCACCCGATGTCGGTGCAGGTCTGCTTCATCAGCCCGATGGCCCCGCCGGTGGCGCCGCCGGAGCGGTCCACCTCCCGGGCCACCGCCAGCAGCATCAGGCGCCCGGACAGGATCCGGCCGCGCATCTCGGCCAGGGCGAAGCCCACGTCCGCCGGCAGCGACGGCCCGTGCACCCGGTGCAGCGCGGCCAGCGCGTGCGCGTAGGCGCCCCGGGCCAGCCCCACGCCCTGCGCGGCGGCGCTGATCCGCGACTTGGTCACCGAGCTGACGACGATCGCCCAGCCCTCGCCCTCGCCGCCGAGGCGGGCGGACGCCGCGACGGGCGTCCGGTCGAAGAACAGCTCGGCGGTCGAGGAGCCGTGCATGCCCATCTTCGCGAAGGGCGCGCTGCGGGTGAGCCCGGGCGCGTCGCCGTCGACGACGAAGGCCGTGATGCCGCGGCGGCCCGCCGCCGGGTCGAGCGTGGCGAAGCAGATGACGACGTCGGCCCGGTCGCCGGTGGTGATGAACGTCTTGGAGCCGGTGATCCGGTACCCGCTCGCCGCCCCGTCGGCGCCCGCCTCGGGCACCGCGAGCGTGCGCAGGGACGAGGCGTCGCTGCCCGCCCCCGGTTCGGTCACCCCGAGCGAGCCGTACGAGCTGCCGTCGACCAGGCCGGGCACGTACCGCCGGGCCAGTTCGGGGCTGCCGGAGTGCAGGATCGGGTAGGCCGCGTGCATCTGCGTCATGTAGACGAGGCTGGTCGCCGCGCAGCCGGCGGTGATCTCCTCCATCGCCGCGGCGTAGGCCACCGTGCTGTCGGCGGTGCCGCCGTACTCCTCGGGCACCAGCAGGCCGCCGAGGCCGGCGCGGGCCAGGGCCTGGTAGCTCTCGTGCGCGAAGGCGTGGTCGCGGTCGCGGGCGGCGGCGCCCGGGGCGACGTGCTCGGCGACGACCTCCCGGGTGCGGGTGCGCACCTCCCGCTCGCGCTCGTCGAGGAGCGCGTCGGCGACCTCCTCGTCCAGCGCGCCGTGCAGCGCCAGGTAGGCGGCGGGATCGACGTCGAGCGCCAGCGGCTCGACGACGTCGGGTGCGGGTGCGGCGGTGGTCATGCGTTCCCCCCTGCCTCGGAGTCCTGCGCCTGCGCGCGGGTGGCGTCGAAGGACGGCGCGCGGCGCGCCCTGAAGGCCGCGATCCCCTCGGCGGCCTCCTCGCCTCCGGTCACCAGGCCGGCCAGGGCGCTCTCCAGCGCCAGGCCCGCCTCCAGCGGCACGTCGGCTCCGTGCCGCAGCGCGAGGAGCACCGCCCGCACCGCGCGCGGCCCCCGGGCGGCGATGCGCAGCGCCAGGTCGCGGGCCGCGTCGACGACCTGCTCGACCGGCACGGGCTGGACCGGCGTCAGCCCCAGAGCGTAGGCACGCTCGGCGGTGAGCCGCTCACCGGTCAGCATGGTGTGGGCGGCCACCGGGCCGCCGACGGTGCGGGCCAGCCGCTGGGTGCCGCCGTAGCCGGGCATCAGCCCGAGCCCCGCCTCCGGCAGGCCCAGCTGCGCGGTCTCGGCGAGGACGGGGAAGGTGCAGGCCAGGGCCACCTCGAAGCCGCCGCCGAGCGCCAGCCCGTTGACGGCGGCGACGACCGGCACCGGCGAGCGCTCGATCCGGGCGACGACGTCCTGGCCGGCGCTCAGCACCGCGTGCGCCTGCTCGGCCGACAGCCCGGCGAGCTCGTCGAGGTCGGCGCCGGCGCTGAAGGCGCGCGTGCCGGTGCCGGTGAGCACGACCGCCCGCACGCCCTCGCCCGGCAGCGCCGCGAGCGCCTGGTCCAGCTCGGCGAGCACCTGGCGGTTGAGCGCGTTGTGCACCTGCGGCCGGTCGATCCGCACGGTCGCGACCGGCCCCTGCAGCTCGACGACCACCACGGCGTCGCTCACCGCGACACCTCCTCGGCGGCCACGCGGGCGGCCTCGACGGCTCCCGACTCCACGAGCTCCTCGACCTCGGCGGCGGCGAAGCCGTGCTCGGCGAGGATGTCGAGGGTGTGCTCGCCCAGCTCGGGGAAGCGCTCGTTGCGCGGCTCCGGCATCGAGGCGAGGCGGAAGGGGCTGCGCACCCCGTTGAGGACGCCGTCGGCGCCCGGGACGGGCAGGATGGCGCCGCGCGCCACCACCTGGCGGTCGGTGCTCACCTCCGACAAGCCCTGCACGAGGGCCGCCGGGACGCCGGCGTCGGCCAGCACCGCCAGCCAGTGCGCGGCCGTGTTCCCGGCCAGCACCTCGGCGATGGTGGCGACGAGCTCGGGGCGGTGCGCCCGCCGGCCGGCGTTGTCCCGCAGCCGGTCGTCGGCGGCGAGGGCGGTGAGGTCCAGGGCCGCGCAGAAGCGCTGCCAGATGACGTCGTTGCCCACGGCCACGACGATGTCGCGGTCGGCGGTGGCGAAGCCCTGGTAGACCGCCAGCACCGAGTCGGTGCCGCCCGACGGGGCCGGCTCCGGCTCGCCGGCGAGGAAGGCCGCGATCCGCGGGGCGAGCAGCGCCAGGTCGGAGTCGAGCAGCGACACGTCGACCAGGTCGCCGCGACCGGTCAGCCGCTGGCGGACGAGGGCGGCGCTGATCGCCAGCGCCGCCGACATGCCGGTGACGATGTCGGAGAGCGCGGTGGACACCCGCTGCGGGGAGCCGCCGGCCGCGCCGGTGACCGACATCAGCCCCGAGCGCGCCTGGGCGACGAGGTCGTAGCCCGGCAGGTGCGCGTCCGGGCCGGTGAGCCCGACCCCGGACATCGCGCAGAAGACCAGGCGCGGGTAGCGGGCCAGCGTCTGCTCCGGTGCCAGGCCGAGGGCCTGCAGCTTCGACGGGTTGAGGTTCTCGATGAGGACGTCGGCGCCGTCGAGCAGCCGGTGCAGCACGCGCCGGCCGCCCTCCGAGCGCAGGTCGAGGGCGATGCTGCGCTTGTTGCGGTTCGCCGAGGCGAACCAGGCGGAGGCCCCGCTCCAGAACGGCGGGCCCCAGTAGCGGGCGTCGTCACCGGTGCCCGGCCGCTCCACCTTGATCACGTCGGCGCCGAGGTCGGCCAGGTACATGGACGCGGTGGGGCCGGCGTAGGAGGTGGACATGTCCACGACGGTCACGCCGTGCAGCGGCGGCGTCGTGGTCCGGATCCCTCCCACCAGGGTCTCGGCCGTCATGAGAGCTCGGGAGGTGTTGCGGAAGCCACATCCCGAACGTAGCTATCTCAGACAGTCATGTCAATGTCGGACATTCACCCACTGGCCGCCGTGTCGTCGGTGGCGGTGTAGGCGAGCAGGTGCTCGCGGAGGTAGGTCAGGTGCTCCACGATCGCCACCTCCGCGGCGGCCTCGTCGCCCGCGGAGATGGCGTTGACGATGGCCTGGTGCTGGCGCACCGTCGTCGTCCCGACCTCCGGGGACAGGTCGAGGTAGCGCACCGGCTCGGTCTGGCTGTGCAGCGCGGCGACGAAGGACGCCAGCACGCGGTTGCCCGAGGCCTTGGCGATCGCGCTGTGGAACTGGGCGTCCAGCTCGGGGACCGCGGGGTCGTCCACCGAGATGGACTTCTGCCGCTTGACGATGTCGCGCAGCAGCGTGAGGTCGGCCTCGGTGCGGTGCTGCGCGGCCAGGCGCGCCGCCGGGACCTCCAGGTGCTGGCGGACCAGCGCGACCTCCTCGAACCGGATGCGGCCCAGCGCGAGGAGGCTCTGCATGGACTCCGACAGGACGTCGCCGAGCGACTCGTGGTCCACCGACCGCACGAAGCTGCCGCCGCCGGCCCCGGGGACCTTCGAGATCAGGTTCTGCGTCGCGAGGGCGTGCAGCGCCTCCCGCACGGTGTTGCGGCTGACGTCGAACTGGCGTGCCAGCTCGGCCTCCGACGGCAGCCGCTCCCCGCTGCGCAGCACCCCGGAGAGGATGGCGGAGCGGATCTGGTCCTCCACCTGCTCCCGCGGGCGCAGCACCTTGCGCCCGATGACCGGCGCACCGGCGCCCTCCCCCGTCAGCGCTGTTCCGTTCCGCACGTCCATCTCCTCGGGCGCCTGCAAAAAGTCCGACATCTGCCATTGTCCCCGACGACGACCGCCGGACGCCAAGGGTGCCGCACGGCGGTGCCCCCTGGAGGTGACCTCCCCGGCGGCACCCTCCGGCCGGGGAGCCGGCCGGGTCTCAGCGCTTGCCCTGCTGGACCGCCCAGGTGTTGCCGTCGGGGTCGTCGAAGAAGACGAACGAGGCGAAGTCGGCGTCCTGCGGGTCGAGGCCCGGCTTCTGCTCCCCGCCGTCGAAGTGCACGACGCCGCTGTGCCCGACGCCGGCCGCGTCGAGCGCCGCGGCGGCCGCGGTGATGTCGGCGACCACGAACTGGCTGCCCTTCATCGAGCCCGGCGCGCTCTGCGGCAGACCCTTCCCGAAGACGATCGAGCAGGCCGAGCCGGGCGGGGTCACCTGCACGACCCGGAAGTGCTCGCTCGGCGCGAAGTCGGTGTCGACCGGGAAGCCCAGCTTCCCCCCGTAGAACTCCTTGGCCCGGTCCACGTCGCTGACCGGCACGACCAGCACTTCCAGCTTCCAGTCCATCGCTCCTCCTCCGCGGGCGTCGCCCCCTGCGTACCGGACGGCGACCGCGGTGGGAACTCATCGCCGACCGGTGGCGTCGCCCGGGTCGCGGTGCGTCATCGCCGCCGTGGCGGCGGGCCGAGCCGGCCGGGCTCGGCGGCCTCGTCGCGGAACGCCTCGGCCGCCTGCGGCGAGCTGCTGATCCGCCAGTCGGTCTCCTTGGCCAGGTCGAACCAGACCAGCACGCGGACGCCGCGGTCGAGCGCCAGGTCGAACAGGTCGCGGATCCAGGCGGCCTTGTCCCCGCCCGCCTCGGCCGAGGCCACCTCGGTGATCGCCAGCGGCCGGTCGGACAGCTCGTCGAGGAGTTCGAGGGTGGCCCCGAACAGCTCCTCGGGATCGCGCCACCCGCCCCACGGCAGCGCCGTCCCGCCGTTGTAGCCGTCGACGGCCACCCAGTCGACGTCGTCGTCCCCCGGGTAGAGCGGCGGGATCGCCGCGTAGCCGCGTGCGGGCACGTTGACGCACCAGACCCAGGTCACCAGGTCGGCACCCTCGCGCCGGAAGACCTCGCGGACGTGCCGGTAGGCGGCGACGGCGGTCTCGGCGCTGTTGCCGTTGACCCCCGCGCCCCACGGGTAGTGGGTGGCGTTCAGCTCGTGCAGGAAGCGCAGGGCGAGCGGGCGGCCCCAGTCCCGGACCTGGCGCGCGAAGGCGGCGACGTAGGCGTCGAACGCCCCGTCCGCGATCCGGGCGAGGGTGTAGGCCGGCTGCTCGACCCCGGCCGCCGGGTCCCACGGTTCCCAGGTGAGCAGCGGCAGGGCGCCCCGGTCGGCCACGGCGCTCGCCCGGGCCGCGTCGAAGGCCGGGGTCCCGTGCCAGGCCTGGTACCACACGTGGACGCCGGCGCGGACGCCCGTCGCCCGGGCGAAGGAGTCCAGCGCCGCCGGGTCCTCCGCGGCGACGCCGAGGGTCAGCGGCTGCGGCGACCCGCAGCCCGGCTGCGGGAGGACCAGCAGCGAGACGACCGCCGCCACCAGGAGGCCGCGTCGTCCCACCGGACGAGCATCGCCGCCGCGCATCGACGGCGCACCTCGCGCCCGCGTGTCGCGGACCGGCCGGTCCGCATGCATGGTGGGGGCCGGAGCTCCGAGACCACAACGTCCGGTATTCGGCTGGGAACGGGCTGTGAGGAGGCTGGGTGCACGCGATCACCACGGGGGCGGACGAGGACTCGCGAGAACTCCACAGGCTCAGGGCGCTCGAGGACCTCGACGTGCTCACCGCAGGACCGGAGGAGCGCTTCGACCGGATCACGCGTCTGGCGCGGCAGCTGTTCGGGGTGGCCACCGCTGCGGTCACCCTGGTCGACCGGGACACCCAGCACGTCAAGTCCCAGCACGGGGAGGAGATCGACGACGTCCCGCGGTCGGAGGCGTTCTGCGGCCGGACCATCCAGGACAGCCGGATCCTCGTCGTCGAGGACGCCCGCGCCGACGAGCGGTTCGCCGCGAACTCGCTGGTCACCGGGGAGCCGCACATCCGGTTCTACGCCGGCCGGCCGCTGGCGGCACCGGGCGGCCACCGGGTCGGCGCGCTGTGCCTGGTCGACGACCACCCGCGCTCCTTCGGCCCTGCGGAGCTGGCGCTGCTCGACGAGCTGGGCGCCTGGGTCGAGCACGAGCTGACCCGCTCCCAGGAGATGCAGCAGGCCGGGGCCGTGCAGCGCGCCCTGCTCCCCCGCCGGCGACCCGACGTCGACGGCTACGACGTCCTGGGCGCCTGCCTGCCGGCCCGCGCGGTCGGCGGCGACTTCGTGGACTGGTACACCGCCCCCGACGGCGACCTCGTCCTCACCCTCGGCGACGTCATGGGCAAGGGCCTGTCCGCGGGCATCATCATGGCCACGGTGCGCGCCGCCATGCGCGCCGCCGGCCGGCTGGTGGCACCGGCCGCGGCGGTGGCCGAGGCGGCCGAGGCCCTCCACGAGGACCTCGAGCGCACCCAGTCGATGGTGACCCTGTGCCACGCCCGCCTGAGCCCCGGCGAGCACGTGCTGCGGTACGCCGACGCCGGCCACGGGCTCATGCTGCTGGTCCGCGCCGACGGCACGGTGGTCAACCCGCCCGCCGGCGGCCTGCCGCTGGGCGTCCTGCCGGGCGAGCGGTGGGTCGAGGACGACGTCCGGCTCGCCCGCGGCGACACCGTGGTGGCCTTCAGCGACGGCGTCCTGGACCTGTACGACGGGACGCTCGCCGCCCGCGACGAGCTCGCGGCGCTCGTGCGCGAGTCGGCCTGCGCCGCCGACGCGGTCAACCGCGTCGTCCGCCGGGCCCGCCGGCTGGATCCGCTGCCGGACGACGTCGCCCTGGTGGCCGTGCGGAGGCTGCCGTGAGCGCCGGCGCCCACCGGGCCACGCGCCGGCGCACCCGACGCGGGCTCGTCCGGGTGCTCGTGGTGCTGACCCTGGTCACCGGCGTCAACTACGTCGCCTGGCGGTGGCTGGACTCGGTCAACTGGGCGTACTGGTGGATCGCCGTCCCGCTGGTGGTGGCCGAGACCTACAGCCTGGTCGACGCGTTCCTCTTCGGCGCCACGATGTGGCGGCTCAAGCAGCGCGGGGAGCCGGAGCCGCCACCGGAGGGCGCGACGGTCGACGTCTTCATCACCACCTACGACGAGCCGATCGAGCTCGTGATGGCCACCGCCCGCGCGGCCGCCGCGATCCGCCACCCGCACCGGACCTGGGTGCTCGACGACGGCGACCGCGCCGAGCTGCGGGCGGCCGTCGAGGCGGCGGGCGTCGGCTACCTCACCCGCCACGAGGACTGGGCCGACCGGCCGCGGCACGCCAAGGCGGGCAACCTGAACAACGCGCTGTTCGCCACGGACGGGGAGTTCCTGCTCATCCTCGACGCCGACCAGGTGCCCGACCCGGCCATCCTCGACCGCACCCTGGGCTACTTCCGGGACCCGCAGGTGGCCCTGGTCCAGACGCCGCAGTGGTTCGTCAACGTCGGCAGGTCCGACCCGCTCGGCAGCCAGGCCCCGCTGTTCTACGGCCCCATCCAGCAGGGCAAGGACGGCTGGAACGCGGCGTTCTTCTGCGGCTCCAACGCGGTGCTGCGGCGCGAGGCCCTGATGCAGCTCGGCGTCGTCGGCTACGTGCGGCAGGTGGAGCGCGCGGTCGCCGACGCGCTGCACACCGCGCGCCGGGTGCTCGCGCGGGCCCGGCGGGAGGCCGACGGGCACTCCGCGGCCGCGCGGGCCGCCCTCGACGAGGTGGCCGCCGCCGTGGAGCAGGCCCGTGCCGAGCTGCGCGCCGGCACCCCGGTCGCCGAGGTCACCTACCGCTTCCAGGGTCGCGTCGACGCCGCGTCGCGCGAGGTGGTCGCCGCCGACGTCGCGGCGCTGCAGGCCGACCTGGCGGCGATCGAGGAGCTGCCGGTGGAGGCCGACCGGCAGCTGGGCGGGGTCGTCGTCGACGAGGTGGCGCTGGCCCGGCTCGCCGAGCGGGACTGGTCGCCGCTCGGGGCGCTCGAGTCGGTGCGGGCCCTGGTCGCCGCCGTGGACGTCGGGCTGGGGCACGAGGCGCAGCCGCTCATGCCGATGGCGACGATCTCGGTCACCGAGGACATGGCCACGGCGATGCGGCTGCACGCGCTGGGCTGGCGCACCGTCTACCACCACGAGGTCCTCGCCCGGGGGCTGGCGCCGGAGGACCTGGGCACCATGCTGCAGCAACGGCTGCGCTGGGCCCAGGGCACGCTGCAGGTGATGCTCAAGGAGAACCCGCTGGTGCAGCGGGGGCTCAGCGTCGGGCAGAAGCTGATGTACCTGGCCACGATGTGGAGCTACCTGTCCGGGTTCGCCGCCGTCGTCTACATCGTCGCGCCGGTGCTCTACCTGTTCTTCGGGATCCGCCCGGTGCAGAGCTTCGGTGGCGACTTCGCCGTCCGGCTGATCCCCTACCTGCTGTGCACCCAGCTGCTGTTCGCGGTCGTCGGGTACGGGATCAGGACGTGGCGCGGCCAGCAGTACAGCCTGGCGCTGTTCCCGCTGTGGATCCGGGCCTGCGCGACGGCGGTCGGCAACGTCGCGTTCGGCCGCAGCCTCGGCTTCGTCGTCACGCCCAAGACCCGGCAGACGACGGGTGGGTTCCCGTGGCGGCTGGTCCTGCCGCAGCTCGTGGCGATCGGCCTGCTGGTCGCCGCCCTGGTCGTCGGCGTGGTCCGGCTGGCCACGGGGACCGCGCCGACCGTGCAGGGCGTGGTCATCAACCTGGTGTGGGTGCTGTACGACCTCGTCGTGCTGAGCGTCGTCATCGAGGCCGGGCGCTACCGCGGCCCGGAGAGCGAGGAGACCGTCCAGTGATCACCGTCGACACCGGGCACGCGCCGGGCACCGCGGTCGTGCGACCCGAGGGCCGGCTCACCATGGTGACCGCGCCGCAGCTGCGCTCCGCGGTCAGCGAGGCCGTCGCCGCCGGCAGCTCCCGGGTCGTGGTCGACCTGAGCGCGTGCGAGTTCATCGACTCGTCCGGGCTGGGGGCCGTCATCGGCGGGCTCAAGACCGCGCGGCAGGCCGGCGGCGACCTGCGCATCGCCGCCGCCGGCGAGCAGGTGCGCATGGTCCTGCAGCTGACCAACCTCGACCGCGTGCTGCGCGCCCACACCAGCGTCGAGGAGGCGCTCGGTGCCGGGTGAGACCCGGCTGACCCTCACCGTGCCCGCCGAGGCCGCCTCGCTCGACCGCCTGCACGCCGCGGTGGCGGAGCTCTGGACGGAGGAGCCCGGCGTCGGGTCCGCCGACCGGCTGGCCTTCGAGACGGCGCTCGCCGAGGTGGCGGGCAACGTCGTCCAGCACGCCACCGCGGGGCTGGGGCTCGACCTCACCGTCGACCTCGCCGTCCACCCCGACCGCCTCGAGGCGCGCCTCAGCGACCGCGGCCGGGCGGCGTCGGTGCGGCTGGACGACGTGGTGCTGCCCGACGAGCTCGCCGAGTCCGGCCGCGGGCTGGCCCTCGCGGTGGCGGCCGTGGACCAGGTGGACTACCGGCACGAGGACGGCGTCAACCACTGGCTCCTCGTCCGCCGTCGGCACCGCTAGCGTGCCGGCCGCCGGGGCGGTGGCGGCCGGTCAGCCGCCGGCGTGCGAGGCGGCGCCGGCGGGGAAGGCGGTGGTCGCGTCGCCGAGCAGCAGCATCCGGTAGGTGGCGGTCGCCGCCTCCTCCAGGTTCGCCGCCCGGCGGAACGCCATCCCGACGTCCGGGCCCAGCGCCGAGCAGCCGTGGTGCGACAGCACCACGCAGTCGTGCGCGCGGGCCTGCTCCGCGGCGGCGTCGGCCAGCTCGTCGGAGCCGTTCGGGAGGTACGGCACCGTGCCCACCGAGCGCACGTGGACCGCGTGGTCGAGGGTGAGCAGCCGGATGCGGTGGCCGAGGGCGTCGACGAGGACGGCGTGCTGCGGGTGCAGGTGGACGACGGCGCCGGCGTCGGGCCGCACCAGGTAGGTGCGCTGGTGCAGCTTCCACTCGCTCGAGGGCCGCTGCGCGCCCCCGACCACCGCGCCGTCCAGCGTGACCACGCTGAAGTCGGCCGGGGTGAGGCGGTCGAGCCAGGTGCCGGCCGCCGTCACCACGAACTCGTGCGCGCCCGGCAGCCGCGCCGAGAGGTTGCCGCCGCTGGCCAGCACCAGCCCCCGCTCGACCGCCGTCCGGCCCACCTCGATCAGCTGGTCGACCGCCTCGGCGCGGGTCGTCGCCGGCCTCATGCCGACCAGTACGACGCGACGTCGGCGGGGGCGAAGCGGCCCCGGTCGGTGACGACCGCGCTGACCAACCGCGGCGGGGTGACGTCGAAGGCGGGGTAGACGCCGCGCACCCGGGTCGAGGCCGTGCGCCGGCCGAGCGCGTGCAGCACCTCGTCGCCGTCGCGGTCCTCCAGCTCGACGTCGGCGGCGGTCGCGGCCTGCCGGTCCGGCGCCTGCACCAGCGCCACGAACGGCACCCCGAACGCGTGCGCGGCGAGCGCGATCGACAAGGTCCCGATCTTGTTGACCACGGCGCCGTCCATGGTCACCCGGTCGGCGCCGGTGACGAAGACCGTCACCTCGCCGCGGCTCATCAGGTGCGCGGGCATGCCGTCGGTGACCAGCCGGGTGGGCACGCCCATCTCGGCCAGGCTCTCCGCGGTCAGCCGGGCGCCCTGCAGGTAGGGCCGGGTCTCGGTGCAGATCGCGTCGATCCGCCGACCCGAGCGCAGCACCGCGGCGACGGTCTCGGTCAGGTAGGCGTCGGCCCAGCAGTGGGTGAGCACGGTGGCGCCGTCGGGGACCAGGGCCGCGGCGTGCTCGCCGAGCGCCCGGTAGCGGGCGCGGTACCGCTCGGCCAGCGCGTCGGCGGCCCGCTCGACGTCCCCGCCCGCCTCCGCGACCGCGAGCAGCCCGGCGACGACGTCCCGGATGCCGTTGTTGGTCGGCCGGGTGGCGACCAGCCGCCGCGCGGCCTCGCGGACGGCGTCGAGCCGCCCGCTGCGCGCCGCGAGCACCATGCCGCCGGCCGCGGCGAACGGCGGCCCGAGGCTCTGCGTGACCATGTCCTCGATCGCCTTGGCGACGTCCTCGACGTCGCGGCAGGTCACCCACACCCGCTCGAACGGGAACACCCGGCGGTCGAGGATCCGGACGGCGTCCGCCTCGACCACCACGCTCTGCCCGACCAGCGTCGGGACCGGGACGTCGATGCTGCTCACCCCCTGTCGACATCGGCGGTGTCGCACGCCGCGCGCCCCGGGAGCGTGCGACACCGCCGATCTCGCCGGTCTCAGGTGCCGGTGATGTGCTCCGGGCGGATCGGCACCCGGCGCAGCTCCTTCCCCGTCGCCGCCCGCACGGCCGCGGCCACCGCGGGGCCGGAGGAGATGGTCGGCGGCTCCCCCACCCCGCGCACGCCGTAGGGCGCGTGCGGATCGGGGTTCTCGAGGAGCTCGATGCGCATCGGCGGGGTGTCGAGGACGGTCGGGATCAGGTAGTCGGTGAACGAGGGGTTGCGCACGTGCCCGTCGGCGACGACGACCTCCTCCATGAGCGCCAGCCCCATGCCCTGCGCGCTGCCGCCCTGGATCTGGCCGACGACGGCGTCGGGGTTGAGCGCCCTGCCCACGTCCTGCGCGGTGTCCAGCGCGACCACCTTGACCAGCCCGAGCTCGGTGTCGACGTCGACGACGGCCCGGTGCGCGGAGAAGGCGAACTGCACGTGCGCGTCGCCCTGCCCGGTCTCGGGGTCGACGGCGTGGGTGGGCCGGTGCCGCCACTCGACGGTCTCCTCGACCGCGTCGTCGCCGAGCACCTCGGCCAGCCCGGCCAGCACCTCGCCGGTCAGGCCGACCACCTTGTCGCCGTCCATCGACAGCGAGCCGACCGGCAGGTCCAGCGCGAGCGCCGCCCGCTGCAGCACCCGCGTGCGCACCGCCTCGCAGGCGGCCTTCACCGCGCCGCCGGTGACGTAGGTCTGCCGGGACGCCGACGTCGAGCCGGCGGAGCCCACCTGCGTGTCGGCCGGGACGACGACGACCCGCTCCACCCCCAGCTCGGTGCGGCAGATCTGCTGCTGCACGGTGACCAGCCCCTGGCCCACCTCGGCGGCCGCGGTGTGCACGGTGGCCACCGCCTCGCCGCCGGTCACCTGCAGCCGCACCTGGGCGGTGGAGTAGTCGTCGAAGCCCTCGGAGAACCCGATGTTCTTGTAGGTCACCGAGTAGCCGACGCCGCGCCGCATCCCCTCGCCGTGCGTGGTGTTGCCGACCGCGCCGGGCAGCGTGCGCAGGTCCCGCTCGCCGGCCGGCTCCGGGGGCAGCGGCATGTCCCTGACCCGCTGCAGCAGCTCGGCGACCGGCGCGGCCGAGTCGACGACCTGGCCGGTGATGTTGCGGTCGCCCTCGCGCATGCCGTTCTTCTGCCGGATCTCCACCGGGTCCATGCCCAGCACCCCGGCGAGCTCGTCCATCAGGGCCTCGTGCGCGAACGCCGCCTGCACGCAGCCGAACCCGCGCATCGCCCCGCACGGCGGGTTGTGCGTGTACACCCCGCGGGCGTCGACCGACACGTTCGGGATCCGGTACGGGCCCAGGCCGAGGGTGCCGGCGTTGCCCACCACGGCCGGCGTCGAGGAGGCGTACGCGCCGCCGTCGAGCAGGACGTCGGTCCTCGCGTAGACCAGCGTGCCGTCCCGCTCGGCGCCGAACTCGTAGTGCAGCCAGGCCGGGTGCCGGTGGACGTGGCCGTAGAAGGACTCCTCCCGGCCGTAGACCATCTTCACCGGCCGGCCGGTGCGCAGCGCCAGCATGCAGGCGTGGACGTGCACCGACAGGTCCTCGCGCCCGCCGAACGCGCCGCCGACCCCGGCCAGGGTCAGCCGCACCTTCTCCGGCGGCATCCCGAGCGCCGCGCACATCTGCCGCTGGTCGACGTGCAGCCACTGGGTGGCCACGTAGAGGTCGACGCCGCCGTCCTCCGCCGGCACCGCCAGCCCGGACTCGGGGCCGAGGAAGGCCTGGTCCTGCATCCCGACCTCGAAGTCGAGCGACACGACGACCGGGGCGGTGGCCGCGGGGTCGCCGCGGCGCAGCCTGAGGTGGCGCACCAGGTTGCCGGCCGGGTTGACCTGCGGCGCGTCGTCGTCCAGGGCCCGCCGCGGGTCGGTGACCGCCGGCAGCGGCTCGTAGTCCACCCGGATCCGGCGGGCCGCCCGGCGCGCGGTCTCCGGGTGGTCCGCGGCGACCAGCGCCACCGGCTCGCCCTCGTAGCGGACGACGTCGGCGGCGAGCACCGGGGAGTCGGCGTGCTCGAGCCCGTAGGCGTTCTCGCCCGGGACGTCGTCGGCGGTGAGGACGGCGGTGACGCCGGGCACCGCGAGCGCCTCGGCGACGTCGATGCCCCTGATCCGCGCGTGCGGGTGCGGGCTGCGCAGCGTGACGCCCCAGACCATGTCGTCGTGCCAGAGGTCGCTGGCGTAGGCGAACTCGCCGGTGACCTTGAGCGTGCCGTCGGGGCGCAGCGGGCTGTCGCCGATCCGGCCCGTCGTCGTGCTCGGCGGAGCGGGGCGGGTGCGGGTCCCCGTCACGGCTGCACCTGCTTGCGGGCGGCGAGCCGGACGGCGTCGAGGATCTTCTCGTAGCCGGTGCAGCGGCACAGGTTGCCGGCCAGGGCCTCGCGGATCTCCAGGTCGTCGGGCTGCGGCACGCGGGCGAGCAGGTCGTGCGCGGCGACGACCAGCCCCGGCGTGCAGAACCCGCACTGGACGGCGCCGGCCTCGACGAACGCCTCCTGCACCGGGTGCAGGCCCTCCGCCGGGGCCAGCCCCTCGACGGTGACGACGTCGCGGCCGATGGCCTGGCCGGCCGCGACCAGGCAGGAGCACACCGGCTCGCCGTCGAGGTAGACGGTGCAGGAGCCGCACTCCCCCTGCTCGCAGGCGTTCTTCGAGCCGGGCAGGCCGAGCCGCTCGCGCAGCAGGAACAGCAGGCTCTCGCCGGGCCAGACGTCGTCGACCGACTGCTCGGCGCCGTTGACGGTGGTGGTGACGCGCATGTGCTCAGCCCGCCTCCTTCATCTCGTGCTGGTACTCGCCCCAGGCCCAGGTGGCGGTGCGGCGCGCCATCACCGACAGGGCGTGCCGCCGGTACGCCGCGCTGCCGCGGACGTCGTCGATGGGTGCGGCCGCCGCCGCCACGCGCTCGCCGAACTCCCGGGCCAGCGTCGCGGGCAGCGGCGCGCGGGACTCCCACAGGCCGGCGGCGTCGAGCTCGCCGGCGAGGAACTCCTCGGCGCCGGTCGCGCGCCGCGGTGTGGGCGCGGCGGAGCCGATGCCGGTGCCGACGGCCCGCCGGTCGGGGTGCAGCGCCAGCGCGAACGCCGTCACCGCGATGACCATGGCGTTGCGCGTGCCGATCTTGGAGAACTGCTGCGGTCCGGCAGCGACCGGCACCAGCACGGCCGCGATCAGCTCGTCGGCCGCCAGCGCGTTGCGCTTCACGCCGGTGTAGAAGTCGGCGGCGGGCACCGTGCGGGCGCCGCGCGCGGCCGAGGCGACCTCGACGACCGCCTCGGCGGCCAGCAGCGGCGGGTGCGAGTCGCCGGCCGGCGAGGCCGCGCCCAGGTTGCCGCCGACCGTCCCCCGCGTGCGGATCTGCGGCGAGCCCACGGTGCGGGCGGCCATCGCCAGCCCCGGCAGCTGCCCCCCGAGCTCGGCGACGACCCGCGCGTAGGTCACGCCGGCGCCGAGCCGGACGCGGTCGCCGTCGGTCGCCCACTCCCGCAGCTCGGCCACCCGGCCGAGGTCGAGCAGGGCGCCCGGCCGACGCCGGTCGAAGTTGAGCTCGACCATGACGTCGGTGCCCCCGGCGATCGGCAACGCGTCGGGTCGCTCGGCCCGCAGCGCCAGGGCCTCGGCCCACGTCGTCGGTTGCAGGAAGTCCATCGCTCTCCTCGCCATCGGCCGCCACCGGGTGGTCCTCGAAGGGAACCCCCCGGTCGGGGAACTGGCAAGGCACCACGACCCGCCGTCCGCCATCCGACCGCAGGGATGCATCGAACGCGTGACGGGGCCGGGTCGCGTCGGTTTCGCGACCCGGCCCCAACTGCCCGATCCGCGTCCGGCGCCGCACCTCCGCCGCGAGTCCTGCGATCTCGGGGCTTTCCGGTGCCCGAAAGCCCCGAGACCGCAGGAGTCACCGGCTCGGAGCCGTGGCGCCGCCCCTGCACCCGACCTTCCCCGGGGCCCGGGGGGCGGGGGCGGGGGGGGGGGGGGGGGGGGGGGGGGGGGGGGGGGGGGGGGGGGGGGGGGGGGGGGCGGCCCGGCGGGGGG
>NZ_JBJGYO010000036.1:0-31644 GCF_054050035.1 Geodermatophilus sp. SYSU D00815
CGGGTGGCGGGTGCGGGGGGGGGGGGGTCGGGGGGGGGGGCGGGGGCGGCCCGCCCGGGGGGATGCGGCGCCGGGGCCGGGCCGCCCCCCGCCCCCCCCCCCCCCCCCCCCCGGGCGACCTCAGACCGCGCCGGGACCGGCGGCGATCTCCGCCAGCGTCTCCTCCAGGTCGCGGTCGCTGTCGGCGGCCCCGGCGTGCACGGTCAGCACCGGCGTCAGGTCGTGCGCCGTGCCGCCGGCAGCCGTGCCGGCCGGCACGACAAGCAGGGAGGGCAGCACGGCCGGGTCCTCCGGCGCCACGGTCAGCCCGGCCCGGCGCAGCGAGTCGGCCACCGCGGCGGCGCGCCGCTCGGCCCGCCAGCCGCTCCCGCCCCGCAGCTGCAGCGGCGTCGAGCGGCCCAGTGCGGCCTGCGCCGCCTGCCGCAGCGCCGCCCGCCCGTGGGCGTCGCCGTCCTGGACCACCGCCACCGGGCCCTGCGGGGACAGCCCCGGCTGCCCGAGCTCCCCGGACACGACCACCACGCTGCCGGTCAGCGACGCCGGCCAGGGCGCCGGGTCGGTCGCGCCCTCGGCGGTGCCCCAGCCCGCCCGGACGACGACGACGTCGGCGGCGGCGCTGGTGGCGATGTCGGCGATGTCGGTCCACGGCGCGTCGCTGAAGCGGGAGGCGACCGACGCCCGCAGGCTCCGCTGCTCGACCAGGCGGGCGAGGTCGCGCAGCTCCAGCCCGGCCGAGGCCATCAGGGCGAGGTCGGCCCCCAGGCCGCTGGACACCTCCGGCTTCGGGGTGCTGCGGCGCACGGCGCGGGCCACCACGACCTGCCCGGGCGCCTCCCGGCCCACGAGGTCGCAGGCGAGCTGGACGAGGGCGGCGTCCTCCTTCGGGTCGTCGACGACGACGAGCACGGTGTAGGCGTCGCTGAGCCCCAGCGCCTCCCGCTCGGCGGCGGCGATGTCCCGCTCCAGGACGCGTTTGGGGTAGACCACCGACAGCAGCGGCGACGTCATCACCGTCGTCACCACGGCCATGATCACCATGAGGGTGAACATCTCGCCGTCCAGGACGCCGAGCTGGACGCCGATGTTGAGGATCACCAGCTCGGTCAGGCCGCGGGTGTTCATCAGCACGGCGAGGGCGGTGGACTGGCGGCGCGGCACCCGCTGCGCCCGGGCGGCGAGGAACGCGCCGAGGAACTTGCCGGAGATGGCGACGAGCAGGATGAGCACCAGCTCCCACGCCCCGGCCAGGCCGACCGCGCCGATGTCGACTCCGGCCCCGGTGACCACGAAGAAGACCGGGAGCAGCAGCAGGACGCTGACCTGCTCGAGCCGGTCGGTGATGTCGTGGGTGAGCCTGGCCGCGCCCTGCCGCGGCATGATCACGCCGAAGACGAACGCGCCGAAGATGAAGTGGATGCCGATCTCCTCGGCCACCCAGGCGCTGGCCAGGATGCCCACCAGCACCAGCGCCAGCATGTCGGGGGTCAGCCGGCCGAGCCGCTCGTAGCGCGTCACCAGCAGCTTCAGCAGCCGCTTGACGACGGTGAACATCACGATCGCGAAGACCACCGAGAAGCCGAGGATCTGGACCACGCCGGTGAACGAGGTGGCGGAGACGATGGCCACCACGACCGCCAGCAGCGCCCAGGCCAGGACGTCGTCGACGGCGGCGCAGGCGAGCGAGAGCACGCCGGTGGGGACCCGGTGCATGTTCCGCTCGGCCAGGATCCGCGCCAGCACGGGGAACGCGGTGATCGACATCGCCACGCCCAGGAAGAGGGCGAAGGCCAGGAAGGTGACCTGCTCGCCCTCGACGACGTCGTGCCGGCCGTGCAGGTAGCCGGCCAGCAGGAAGCCGAGGCCGAACGGCAGGACGATCGAGGCGAGCGAGACCGAGACGGCGATCTTCTCGCGTCCCCTGATGAACGACAGGTCGACCTCGAGCCCGACCAGGAACATGAACAGAACCAGCCCCAGCTGGGCCAGCACGTTGAGGTAGGGCCGGATGTCCGGCGGGATGAGCAGGGTGTCGAGGTCTCCCGGCAGCGCGCCGAGCAGCGTCGGGCCGAGCAGGATGCCGGCGATGATCTCCCCGACGACGGCCGGCTGGCCGACCTTGACGGCCAGCCGCCCCATGAGCCGGGCGATCAGGATGATCACGGCCAGGTCGATGAAGACGTAGGCGATGATCTCGGGTAGCTCGCGTTCCACTGGGTGCTCCGCCGGGCAGGCGCGCCTGTGCTGCCAGGCGCGGGGTTCTGAGGACGGGCGACCGCCACCGGGCCGCGGGCACGCCGCAGCAGGCGTCGTCCGGGCGCGGATGCTAACGGCGCACGTGCCGCCGTGGTGCGCGCTGCGACACGGCGGGTGCCGATTCGAGCGCCGCGCCCGCGTCGGGCTTCCCCGGCCGGGTGCACGCAGGCAGACTGTGCCGCTGCCGCACCGCGGCAGCCCGGGGCCGGACCCCCGGAAAGCACGTACAGGCAACTGGAGGACATGTCCATGGATCCCGCCGGCCTCGGGGGCTCGGTGCCCGCCCACATCGCGGACTACCAGGTGGTCCGGATGCTCGGCGAGGGCAACCACGGGCGCTTCTACCTGGCCCGCCCGCCCGCCCGGCTGGGACTGCCCGACGAGTTCGTGGCGGTGAAGGTGTTCACCGGCCAGCACAGCGAGCAGGCCTACGAGCGGGGTGTCCGCGAGCTGCGCGCCTTCGCCCAGGTGACCTCGCCGTACCTGGTCAAGGTCTACGACGCGGTGCTGCAGGACAGCTTCCTCTACGCCATGGAGTACCTGCCGCTCGGCTCGCTCGCCGCGCCGGCGCGGCCGCTGTCCCGCGGGGAGGTGCTGCGGGCCGTCGCGCACGCCGCCCACGCCATGCACGCGCTGCACGAGGCGGGCCTGACCCACGGGGACCTCAAGCCGGGCAACATCCTGCTCACCGAGACCGGGGCGAAGCTCTCCGACCTCGGGCTGGCCCGCTACCTCACCCCGGGCGTGACCCTGACCGGCATGGCGAGCGCGGCGTCGGTGGAGTTCCTGGACCCCGCGCTGCTGCGCGGCGACCGCCCCTCGCGGTCCACCGAGGTCTGGTCCCTCGGCGCGACGCTGCACCGGGCGCTCACCGGCACCGGGCTCTACGGCGAGCTGCCCGACAGCGAGCCCCTGCTGGCGATCCGCAAGGTGATGAGCACCGAGCCCACCGTCGCCGCCGGTCTCAGCGGCGAGGAGGCCGCGCTGGTGCGGGCCTGCCTGGCGCCGGTGGGGCAGCGCCCGGCGACCGCCCTGGAGGTGGCGCAGCGGCTGGAGTCGCTGGCCGCGCCGCAGCTGACCAGGTCCTGAGGACCGGCGAGGGCCCCGCTCCGGTGCGGAGCGGGGCCCTCGTCCGTCGTGCGGCTCAGACCACGAAGTCGCTGTTGTCCGGGTCGTTCCACCAGGTCCAGAGGGTGACCAGGCCCTCCTGGCCGCCGCCCTCGATGTAGATGATGCCCTCGGCGCTGGCGTCGTCCTGCGTCCAGATCAGCACCGAGTCCTGGGTGTCCGGGTTGATCCAGCACGACACCTGGCCGGCCCGGCCGCCGGCGGCCGACCACACCCGGTACCCCTGCACGTCCGGGCAGTCCTGCCCCTGGGCCAGCTGGGGGAGGCCGCGGGTCTCCATGTCGGCGAGGAACACGCGGTCGAGCGTCCCCGCGTCCGGGTAGAGGTAGAAGATCGAGACGTCCGGACCGGACGGGGTGATCGCCGGGCCGCACTCCAGCGCGGCGACGTCGCCGTCGCCGGCCAGCGCCCGCGTCGCGCACCGCTCCGGGTCGAAGCCCCGCGGGATGCTGGCCCGCAGCACCTCCTCGTCGGTGGGCTCCGGCGGGCTGGTGCTCGTCGAGGTCGACGTCGAGGTCGAGGTGGACGACGACGAGGTGGTCGGCGGGTTGTCCCCGCCACCGCCGCCGCCGCCGGAGAGGACGACGACCAGCACGACGACGCCCACCACGACGAGCGCGCCGACGCCGAGCAGGATCGGCAGCAGCCGGTTCTTCCCGCCGCCGCCCTGGCCGCCACCGCTCTGGCCGCCAGGGCCACCGGGCCCGGCGGGGCCGCCGGGCCCGCCGGGGAAGGGCGCGCCGGGCTGCCCGGGCGGGCCGTAGCCGCCGGTGGGCGGGCCGAAGCCGCCGGTCGGCTGGCCGTAGCCACCCGCGGGCGCGCCCGGGTCGGACGGCGGGCCGTAGCCGCCGGTCGGTGCGCCGGGGTTCGATGGCGGGCCGTAGCCGCCGGTCGGTGCGCCCGGGTTCGACGGCGGGCCGTACCCGGTGGCGGCGGCCGGCGCGTAGCCGCCGGGCCCGGGGTTGGAGAAACCCACGGTCTGCGGCGGGATGAACGGCATGGGGGTGATCGACGTCGGCGGCGCCGGCGGGGAGGCCACCTCGGGCTTGGGGGTGACCCCGGAGGCGGCCAGCGCCCTGCGGGCGGCCGCGGCGAACTCGCCGGCGCTGCCGTAGCGCTCGTCGGGGTCCTTGGCCAGGCCCTTGAGCACGACGTCGTCCAGCGCCTCCGGCAGGTCGGGGCGCAGCGAGGACGGCTTCGGCGGCTCGGCGTTGAGGTGCGCGTACATGAGCGTGGCCAGGCCGTCGCCGGTGAACGGGCGGCGGCCGGTCAGGCACTCGAACAGCACGCACGCCAGCGCGTAGACGTCGACCCGCTTGTCGGCCGGCTTCTCGAGGAACCGCTCGGGCGCCATGTAGTCGAAGGAGCCCAGGGCCGCGCCGGTCTGCGTCAGCGCCGGACCGGCCTGGTCGGTGGTGGACCGGGCGATGCCGAAGTCGACGAGGTAGACGAACTCGTCGTCGCCCTCGCCGGTGAGCAGCACGTTCGACGGCTTGACGTCCCGGTGGACCAGGCCGTCGGCGTGCGCGGAGTCCAGCGCGCGGGCGGTCTGGCTGATGACCGCCACCGCCCGCTCGGGGCTCATCGGCCCCTCCTGCGCGAGCACCGCGGCCACGTCGCGGCCGGGCACCAGGCGCATGTCGAGGAACAGCCGGCCCTCGATCTCGCCGTAGCGGTGGATGGGCACGATGTGCGGCTCGTTCAGCCGGGCCGCGAGGTGCGCCTCCCGGCGGAACCGCTCGCGGTAGCCCTGGTCGGCGGCGAGGGACTCGGAGAGGACCTTGAGCGCGACCACCCGGTCGTGCTCGGTGTCGAAGGCCCGGTAGACCTCTCCCATGCCGCCGCGACCGAGCAGCGCCTCGATGCGGTAGGGGCCGAACTGTTCCAGCTCCACGCGAAAAACCTCCGTAGCCGCGACCCGGCGCTCCTCGGTGCCGGCGCCCGGGTGCGGTCGTCGGCGGAGTCTAAGGACGGATCCGGTCCGCGACCAGCGCCCCCGTCCCGGCGAGCCGCGCCGCAGGTCGGACCGGGTGCGCACCGCCACCCTCCGGGGGCCGGTGGGGCGTTTCGTGACGGACCCGTGACGATCGGCGCGCGGGAACCGGTAGGCGAGGGGACGGCGCGTCGCTACCTTGGCCGCCGCCATGGGCGGATGCCGCCCTGTACCCGAACGAGAGAAGCACGATGAGCCAGCCTCCAGGTCCCTACGGCGGTCAGTACGGCCAGCCCGGCCCGTACGGTCAGCCCGGTCAGCCCGGCCCCTACGGCCAGCCGGTTGGCCAGCCCGGCCCGTACGGTCAGCCCGGCCCCGGCCAGTACGGCCCTCCCGGCGGCGGGTTCCCGCCCGGCCCTGGTGGGCCCGGCGGCCCCGGGGGCCCCGGCGGCTACGGCGGGTACGGCCAGCCGCCCAAGAAGAGCAGCCCCCTGCCGTGGATCATCCTCGCCGTCGTGGTCGTCCTCGCCGGCGTCGGCGTCCTGCTGTTCTTCCTCCTCGGCGGCGACGACGAGAACACGAACACCGCGAGCTCGACGTCCACCTCGACCTCCACGTCCACCTCGACGTCGGAGAGCACCCCGGACATGTCGATGGACCCCGACGACATGTCCCTGCCCGGTGGCGCCTCCAACCCGCCGCCCACCAACCCGGGCGGCGAGATGACCGAGGAGCCGACCGGCGGCGGTGACAACGGCCAGTTCGCCGGCTCGGGCGACGCCGCCGTGGGCTGGGTGAACCTGATGTTCAACGGCGACTTCACCACGGCGTACGCCTCGCTCTGCCCCGACCTGCAGCAGGTGTTCGCGCAGCTGGCGGCCGAGAACGGCATCACCAACGAGGACGTGCTCTCCGCCGTCTTCTACGAGGGCACCCTCGGCGGCCGCGGCATCGCCGGCGGCGCCGCGACCAGCGTCGAGGCCGGCGACGGCATCGACATCGTCACCTTCGCGCTGGACCTGGACGACGGCAGCACCTACGAGCTGCTCGTCGCCGTCGACCAGAACCTGACGGTGTGCGACTGGCAGTGACGCCCGGCTGACGACGGCCCCCGCACCCCTGCGGTGCGGGGGCCGTCGCGCTGGCTGCGGTCCACCCCTCCACCCCACGAGAGGACGACGGTTGTTCGCGGTGACGCGCCTGCGGGTGCCCGACGACGGGGCCGCCGAGCTGGCCGCGGCCGTGGACGGCCTGCTGGCCGCCCTCGCCGCCCGGCCGGGGTTCCTCGGCGGCGAGATCGGCCGCTGCACCGAGGACGCCGGCCTCTGGGCCCTGCTCACCCGCTGGGAGGGCGTCGGCGCCTACCGGCGGGCGCTCGGGGCGGCGGAGGTCAAGATCGCCGGCGCCCCGGTGTGGGTGCACGCCCTCGACGAGCCGGGCGTCTACGTCGACGACGGGCCGCGCTGACCCGCCGACTACCGTGGACGGGTCAACCCCCCGCCGACCGCCAGCCGGATGGAGCCCCTTCGTGGCCTCGCCCACAGACACGCAGCCCGTCAAGACCAAGACGCACGACCCCGCGCACCTGGACAAGGTGGTGAACCTCTGCAAGCGGCGGGGGTTCGTCTTCCCCTCCGGTGAGATCTACGGCGGCACCCGCTCCGCCTGGGACTACGGGCCGCTGGGCGTCGAGCTCAAGGAGAACATCAAGCGGCAGTGGTGGCGCACCGTCGTCCAGGGCCGCGACGACATCGTCGGCCTGGACTCCTCGGTGATCCTGCCCCGGCAGGTGTGGGTGGCCTCCGGGCACGTCGGCGTCTTCACCGACCCGCTCACCGAGTGCCAGTCGTGCCACAAGCGGTTCCGGGCCGACCACCTCGAGGAGGAGTTCGAGGCGAGGAAGGGGCGGCTGCCGGAGAACGGCCTGGCCGACATCACCTGCCCGAACTGCGGCACGAAGGGCGCGTGGACCGAGCCGCGCGACTTCAACATGATGCTCAAGACCTACCTCGGCCCGGTCGAGGACGAGTCGGGGCTGCACTACCTGCGCCCGGAGACCGCGCAGGGCATCTTCGTCAACTTCGCCAACGTCAGCGGCGCGGCCCGCAAGAAGCCGCCGTTCGGCATCGGCCAGATCGGCAAGTCGTTCCGCAACGAGATCACGCCGGGCAACTTCATCTTCCGCACCCGCGAGTTCGAGCAGATGGAGATGGAGTTCTTCGTCGAGCCGGGCACCGACGCCGAGTGGCACCAGTACTGGATCGACGAGCGCACCCGCTGGTACACCGACCTGGGCATCTCGCCGGACAACCTGCGGCACTACGAGCACCCCAAGGAGAAGCTGTCGCACTACTCGACGCGCACCGTCGACATCGAGTACCGCTTCGGCTTCCAGGGCTCGGAGTGGGGTGAGCTCGAGGGCATCGCCAACCGCACCGACTTCGACCTGAAGACCCACTCGGAGCACTCCGGCGTCGACCTGTCCTACTTCGACCAGGCCACGAACAGCCGCTGGGTGCCCTACGTGATCGAGCCCGCGGCCGGCCTCACCCGCTCCCTCATGGCCTTCCTGATCGAGGCCTACACCGAGGACGAGGCGCCCAACACCAAGGGCGGCGTCGACACCCGCACCGTGCTGCGGCTGGACCCGCGCCTGTCGCCGGTCAAGGCCGCGGTGCTGCCGCTGTCGCGCAACGCCGACCTCTCGCCGAAGGCGCGCGACCTGGCCGCGAAGCTCCGGCAGAGCTGGAACGTCGACTTCGACGACGCCGGCGCGATCGGCCGCCGCTACCGCCGCCAGGACGAGATCGGCACCCCGTTCTGCCTCACCGTCGACTTCGACACCCTCGAGGACGACGCGGTGACCGTGCGGGAGCGCGACACGATGACGCAGGAGCGCATCGGGCTCGACCAGGTGGAGGGCTACCTCAAGCAGCGCCTGCCCGTCTGCTGACCTCCCGCCCCTGGAGCGGCGCCCTGGCGCGGCTCCAGGGGCACCCGCCCGGGTCGCCCCACCTCGCCGCCGTCGCCGGCGGGCCGTCGGGGATGCTGGCCGGGTGGGGACGACGGGGGAACCGCCGGAGGCGCTCCCGCGCAGCGGCGGCCGGCTGCTGCTGCGCACCCTGCGCCGGCACCGCGGGCGGCTCGCGCTCTCGGTGCTGCTGCTCAGCCTCTGGCAGCTGTGCGAGGCGCTCGTCCCGGTGCTCATCGGCGTCGTCGTCGACCGGGCGGTCGAGACCGCCGACGCCGGCGCGCTGCTGCGCTGGCTCGGCGGGCTGGCCGCGCTGTTCGTCGTCCTGAGCCTCGCCTACCGGTTCGGCTCCCGGACCGCCGTGCGGGCGATGCAGGAGGAGATGCACGCGCTGCGCATGGAGATCGCCGACCGGGTGCTGCACCCGCGGGGCGTGCGCACCGACCTGCTGCCCGGCGAGACCCTGTCGCTGGCCACGTCCGACGCCGAGTCGGTCGGCAACGTGCTGCACCAGGTCGCGTTCACCGTCGCCTCGCTGGTCTCGCTGGTCACCGGCGCGGTCGTGCTGGTCCGGGCCGACGTCGTGGTCGGGCTGGTCGTGCTCGCCGGGGTGCCGGCGGTGGTCGCCGCGACCCTGCTGCTCGCCCCGCGGATCGAGCAGCGCAGCGGCGAGCACCAGGCGGCGGTGGCCCGCGCCACCGGGGTGGCCACCGACCTCGTGCGCGGCCTGCGGCCGCTCAAGGGCATCGGGGCCGAGGACGCCGCCGCGGCGCGGTTCCGCGCCGAGAGCCGCCGGGCGCGGACGGCGAGCATCGCGATGGCGCGCTCGGTCGGCGCGCTGTCGGGCCTGTCCGTCGCGCTCGGCGGGCTGCTGCTCGCGGCCGTGGCCCTGCTCGCCGGGCGGGCCGCGCTGGCCGGCGACGTCGGCACCGGCGAGCTGATCGCGATCGTCGGGCTGGCGGCCTTCCTGGCCGGGCCGATCCAGTGGCTGGGGGAGCTGGGCGCCCAGGCGGCCACCTCGCGGGCCTCGGCCGGGCGGATCGTGGCGTTCCTGGCCGGCCCGCCGCTGGTGGCCGCCGGGGACCGCACCGACCCGGCCGACCCGCCGGAGCTGACGCTGGAGCTGGCCGGCCGGGTGGTGACCGCGACGCCGGGGGAGCTGCTCGCGGTGGTGGTCGACGACCCCGCGGTGGCCCGCGACCTGGTGGCCCGGCTGCGGGGCGAGGCCGGGGACGGCGTCGTCCTGGGCGGGGTGCCGCTGCTCGAGCTGTCCACGGCCGCCGCGCGCGAGCGGCTGCTGGTCACCGACGGCCGCATCGACCTGTTCGAGGGCACCCTCCGCGCGGCCGTCGACCCGCGGGGCCGGCTCGACGACGGCGAGCTGACGCAGGTGCTGGAGGCCTCGGCGGCCACCGACGTCGTCGCGCTCGACGCCGCCGGCCTGGAGCAGCCCGTGGCGGTGGACGGCGCCGGCTGGTCGGGCGGCCAGCGGCAGCGGATCGCGCTGGCGCGGGCGCTGGCCACCGGCGCGCCGGTGCTGGTCATGGCCGAGCCGACCAGCGCCGTCGACGCGGTGACCGAGCAGCGGATCGCCCGGGGGCTGCACGCCTTCCGGCACGGCGACCACGGCCGGCGCACCACCGTGCTGCTCACGGGCAGCCCCGCCCTGCTCGCGCAGGCCACCCGCGTGCTGTTCGTCGCGGGCGGGCAGCTGCGCGAGGGCCGGCACGCCGACCTGCTGCACGACCCGGCGTACCGGGCGCTGGTGGCCCGGTGACCGCCGCGACCCGGCCGCTGCTCCCGGTCGCCGGCCGCCGCGCGACCGCCCGCCTGACCTGGCAGCTGGCCCGCACGCGCCGCGGGGTGCTGGGCCTCGCGCTGGCCGCGTTCACCGCCGTCGGGCTGGCCGGGCTGGTGGGGCCGTGGATGCTCGGCCGCATCGTCGACGCGGTGGCGGCCGGCGACGCGGGCCCGGTGACCACGTCGGCGGTCGCCATCGCCGTCGCCGCCGTGGTGGGCGGGGCCGGCACGGCCGCCTCGATAGCCCTGCTCGCCCGGGCCGGGGAGCCCGTGCTGGCCGAGCTGCGCGAGCGGGTGCTCGACCGGGCGGTGCACCTCGACGCCGGTGAGATCGAGCGGGGCGGGGCCGGCGACCTGCTCTCGCGCGTCGGCGACGACGTCCGCTCGGTGGCCCGCTCGCTCGTCGACGCCGTCCCGCTGCTGGTCGACTCGCTGCTGGCCGTCGTCCTCACCGCGGCCGGGCTGTTCGCGCTGGACTGGCGGCTCGGCCTGGCCGGGCTGGTCGCCGCGCCGCTGTACGCCGCGGCCAGCCGGTGGTACCTCGGACGCTCGGGGCCGATGTACCTGCGCGAGCGCGCCGCCAACGGGGAGCGCGCCCAGGCCCTGGTCACCGGCCTGCAGGGGGCGGGCACGCTGCGCGCGCTGCGCCTGGAGGCCGACCACCGGGGCCGCATCGAGGCCGCCTCGCGCGGGGCTCTGACCCTGACGATCGACGTCTTCCGGCTGCTGACCCGGTTCTTCGGCCGCAACAACCGCACCGAGTTCGTCGGCCTGGCCGCCGTCCTGCTGGCCGGGTTCTGGCTGGTCCGGGCCGACGAGGTCACCGTCGGCGCGGTCACCGCGGCCGCGCTGTACTTCCACCGGTTGTTCAACCCCGTCGGCGCGCTGCTGCTGGTGCTCGACGAGGTGCAGTCGGCCGGCGCCTCGCTCGCCCGCCTGGCCGGGGTCGCGCTGCTGCCGGAGCCACCCCCGGCGAGCGGGGCCGAGCCGGTCGGCCGCGACCTGGTGCTGTCCGGCGTCTCCTACGCGTACGTGCCGGGACGTCCGGTGGTGCGGGACGTGACCCTGCGGCTGGCGGCGGGGGAGCGCGTCGCCGTCGTCGGGGCCACCGGCGCGGGCAAGACGACCCTCGGCCGGCTCGCCGCCGGACTGCTGGCGCCGACCGCCGGCACGGTCACCTTCGGCGGCGTGCCGCTGGGCGCGCTGGGCCGGGAGCGGCTGCGGCGCCGCATCGCCGTCGTCACCCAGGAGGTGCACGTCTTCGCCGGCACGGTGCGCGACAACCTCACGCTGGCCCGCCCGGGGGCCACCGACGACGAGCTGGGCGCCGCGCTGGCGGCCACGGGCGCGCTGCCGTGGGTGCGGGCGCTGGCCGACGGCCTCGACACGGTCGTCGGCGAGCACGGCGAGGCGCTGACGCCGGCGCAGGCGCAGCACCTGGCGCTCGCGCGGGTGGTGCTCGCCGACCCCGCGGTCGTGGTGCTCGACGAGGCCACCGCCGAGGCCGGCTCGGCCGGCGCGCGCGACCTGGAGCAGGCCGCGGCCGCCGCGGTGCGGGGCCGCTCGGCGCTGACCGTGGCGCACCGGCTCACCCAGGCCCGCTCGGCCGACCGCGTGCTCGTGATGGACGACGGCCGGGTGGTGGAGGCCGGCACCCACGACGAGCTGGTGGCCGCCGGCGGCCGCTACGCCGCCCTGTGGTCCGCCTGGGAGGGCTGAGCCCGGGCTCTCGGTCCCGAAGGCCCGGGCACCTCCGGGCCTTTCGGTACCGGAAGCCCCGCCACCTACCCTGGGTGGTGTGACGACGACGCTCGAGCCGACGACGGCGATCGCGCCGCTGCGGCTGGGCGGGCTCACCGTCGACCCCGCCGTCGTCCTCGCGCCGATGGCCGGCATCACCAACCCGGCGTTCCGCACGCTGTGCCGCGAGTTCGGCGCCGGCCTCTACGTCTGCGAGATGATCACCACGCGGGCGCTGGTCGAGCGCAACGAGAAGACGCTGCAGATGGTCCGGGCCACGCCCGACGAGAAGGACGCCTTCTCGGTGCAGCTCTACGGCGTCGACCCGGCCACCGTCGGCCGGGCGGTCGAGATGCTCGTCGACGAGGCCGTCGCCGGCACCCGCCCGGCGCACATCGACCTCAACTTCGGCTGCCCGGTGCCCAAGGTCACCCGCAAGGGCGGTGGCTCGGCGCTGCCGTGGCGCCGCCGGCTGTTCGAGAACATCGTCCGCGCCGCGGTCGCCGCCGCCGGCGACGTACCGGTCACGGTGAAGACCCGCGTCGGCATCGACGCCGACCACCACACCTACCTCGAGGCCGGCCGGATCGCCGAGGACGCCGGGGCGGCCGCGATCACCCTGCACGGCCGCACCGCCGACCAGCTCTACAGCGGGACGGCGGACTGGTCGCACATCGCCCGGCTGGTCGAGACGGTGCGCATCCCGGTGCTCGGCAACGGCGACGTCTGGGAGGCCGGCGACGCGCTGCGCATGGTCGCCGAGACCGGGTGCGCCGGCGTCGTCATCGGCCGGGGCTGCCTGGGCCGGCCGTGGCTGTTCGGCGACCTCGCCGCCGCGTTCGCCGGGTCGCCGTCGCGCCGGCTGCCCACCCTGCGCGAGGTCGCGGCGGTCATGCTGCGGCACGCCGAGCTGCTGTCGGCGGAGCAGGGCGAGCGGCACGGCTGCACCGACTTCCGCAAGCACGTGGCCTGGTACCTCAAGGGGTTCTCGGTCGGCTCCGACGTCCGCCGGGCGCTGGCCGTGGTCAGCGGGCTCGACGAGCTCGCCGGCCTGCTCGACCGCATCCCCGAGCAGCCCTACCCGGTCGAGGTCCTCGGCGCCCCCCGCGGGCGCACCAGCCCACCGCGGCCGGTGGCGCTGCCGGAGGGCTGGCTGGCCGACCGCGACGACCCTCGCCCCCCGGCGGGCGCGGAACTGGAGGTGAGCGGCGGGTGAGCACCGGCCCGTACCTGTACGACGAGGGCCCGGAGCCCCTGCACACCGGCACCGCCCGCAACCGGCGCGGCCTGCTGGTCGGCATCCTCGCCGCCACCGTGCTCGTCGCGGTCGCCGCCGCGCTGGCGCTGCCGCTGGTCAAGGGCTCGGCGTCCGAGCAGGCCCGGGAGGTGGCCGGAGTCTTCGTCGCCGCCCTCCAGCAGGACGACGTCGAGACCGCCTACGGGCTGCTGTGCGCCGGCGAGCGGGCCCGGGTGGCGCCGGAGGCGCTGGCGGACGAGTACCTCCTCCCCGGCACCGGCGAGGTCGTGGAGGCCAGCGACGACGAGGTCGCCGGCGAGCCGGCGCAGCGGGTCGAGGTGGCGTGGACCGAGGGCGGCGCCACCGCCGCCACCACCTTCCTCACCGTCGTCAACGAGGGCGGCGCCAAGGTCTGCGGGACGTCGGCCGGCTGAAGCCCGCGACCCGATCGGTGGGTCGGGGCCGAGTGCCTTCCTCGCGGCGGGTCGGCCTGCCACACTCGCGGCCGGTCCGGAACCGTTCCCGGGCCTGCTCGAGAGGAAGTCAGTTGTCCCAGCCGCCGTACCCGCCCGCCGCCGCCCCGCAGGGCCCCGGTCTCGCGCCGCCGTCCCCGGCCACCCCGCCGCCGGCCGCGCCGACGCAGGTGGGCTTCCCCGGCCAGTTCCTGGCGGCCCAGCCCCAGTACGCCGCGCCGCCGCAGCCGGCTGAGTACGCCACCGGCTTCCCCAACTACGTCTCGCCGCCGCCGTCGCCGAAGAACCAGACGTCGGCGATCGTCGGCGCGGCCGTCTGCCTCGCCGTCCTCCTCTTCGCCGTCATCGGGTTCGTCCTGGTCGCCTGACCCGCCCCGCCCGGGTGATCCGCGTCACCCGGGCTCGCGGTCCCGGCACGTCGTCGGCCACGATCACCCCGACATCCTCGACAGGACGTCCAAGACGTCTACGGTTTCCCGCGCTCGTGCACCACGATGGACCGCGGGAGCCGACCGAGTGCGGAGGTGCGCATCGTGAAGTGGGTCTACGACTTCAGCGAGGGCAACAAGGACCAGAAGGACCTGCTCGGCGGCAAGGGCGCGAACCTCGCCGAGATGACCAACCTCGGGCTGCCCGTCCCGCCCGGGTTCACGATCACCACCGACGCCTGCCGCCACTACCTCGAGCACGGTGAGCCGCCGGCCGGGCTCGTCGACCAGGTCACCGAGCACCTGACCGCCCTCGAGAAGGCGATGGGCAAGACGCTCGGGGACCCGTCGGACCCGCTGCTGGTCTCGGTCCGCTCCGGCGCCGCGGCGTCGATGCCCGGGATGATGGAGACCGTCCTCAACGTCGGCCTCAACGACGAGTCGGTGCAGGGCCTGGCCGCGCAGTCGGGCAGCGAGCGCTTCGCCTGGGACTCCTACCGGCGGCTGATCCAGATGTTCGGCAAGACCGTCCTGGGCATCGAGGGCGAGCTGTTCGACGACGCCCTCGACGAGGTCAAGCGCGAGCAGGGCACCGAGCTCGACCTGGATCTCGACACCGAGCACCTGCGCGACGTCGTCGGCCGGTTCAAGGCGATCGTCCGCGAGCACACCGGCCGCGACTTCCCGCAGGACCCGCGCGAGCAGATGGACCTGGCGATCAACGCCGTCTTCGACAGCTGGAACTCGCCGCGCGCCATCCTCTACCGCCGCCGCGAGCGCATCCCCGGCGACGCCGGCACCGCGGTCAACGTCGTGGCGATGGTCTTCGGCAACCTCGGGATGGACTCCGGCACCGGCGTGGCGTTCACCCGCGACCCGGGCAGCGGCGAGCAGGGGGTCTACGGCGACTACCTGCAGAACGCCCAGGGGGAGGACGTCGTCGCCGGCATCCGCAACACCGTGCCGCTGACCGAGCTCGAGCAGCTGGACAAGGGCGCCTACGACGAGCTGATGGCGATCATGGCGCGGCTCGAGGGCCACTACCGCGACCTGTGCGACATCGAGTTCACCGTCGAGCGGAACAAGCTGTGGATGCTGCAGACCCGCGTGGGCAAGCGCACCGCGGCCGCGGCGTTCCGGATCGCCACGCAGCTGGTCGACGAGGGCCTCATCGACATGGACGAGGCCGTGCGGCGGGTCACCGGCGAGCAGCTGGCGCAGCTGATGTTCCCGCGGTTCGTCTCCGGCGGCGACGCCCGCCAGCTCACCCAGGGCATGAACGCCTCGCCCGGCGCGGCGGTGGGCAAGGCCGTGTTCTCCTCGGAGCGGGCCGTGGAGGAGGCGCAGAAAGGGGAGAAGGTCGTCCTGGTCCGCCGGGAGACCAACCCCGACGACCTCTCCGGGATGATCGCCGCCCAGGGCGTGCTCACCAGCCGCGGCGGCAAGACCTCGCACGCGGCGGTCGTCGCCCGCGGCATGGGCAAGACCTGCGTCTGCGGCGCCGAGGAGCTGCAGGTCGACACCAAGGCCGGGAAGTTCACCGCGCCCGACGGCACCGTGGTGGAGGAGGGCGACGTCATCTCGATCGACGGCTCCACCGGCCGCGTCTGGCTGGGCGAGGTGCCGGTCGAGCCGTCGTCCGTCGTCCGCTACTTCGAGGGCGAGCTCGACCCCGACGCCGAGGACGCCGACGACCTCGTCCGCGCCGTCCACCGGATCCTCACCCACGCCGACGAGGTGCGGCGGCTGGGCGTGCGCACCAACGCCGACACCCCGGAGGACTCCGCGCGCGCCCGGCGCTTCGGCGCCCGCGGCATCGGGCTGTGCCGGACCGAGCACATGTTCCTCGGCGACCGGCGGCAGCTGGTGGAGAAGCTGATCCTGGCCGAGGGCGACCAGGAGCGGCAGGCCGCGCTCGACGCGCTGGAGCCGATGCAGAAGCAGGACTTCACCGAGATCTTCGAGGCGATGGACGGCCTGCCGGTGACGGTGCGGCTGCTCGACCCGCCGCTGCACGAGTTCCTGCCCGACCTCACCGACCTGTCGGTGCGGGTGGCCGTCGCCGAGGCCGAGGGGCACCACGACGAGGGGCAGCTGCGCCTGCTGGCCGCCGTCCGCCGGCTGCACGAGTCCAACCCGATGCTGGGCCTGCGCGGGGTGCGGCTGGGGCTGGTCGTGCCCGGCCTGTTCGCGATGCAGGTGCGGGCCATCGTCGAGGCGGCCTGCGAGCGGAAGAAGGCCGGCGGCGACCCGCGGCCGGAGGTGATGATCCCGCTGGTCGGGGCGGTGCAGGAGCTGGAGGCGATCCGCGAGGAGTCGGAGAAGGTGATCGCCGACATCTGCGCCGAGCACGGCGTGGACCTGCAGGTGCCGATCGGGACGATGATCGAGGTGCCGCGGGCGGCGCTGACGGCGGGGGAGATCGCCCAGTCGGCCGAGTTCTTCTCCTTCGGCACCAACGACCTGACCCAGATGACCTGGGGCTTCTCCCGCGACGACGTCGAGGCGGCGTTCTTCCACGCCTACCTGGACAAGGGCATCTTCGGCATCTCGCCGTTCGAGTCGCTCGACCGCGACGGCGTCGGCCGGCTGGTGCGCATCGGCGTGGAGGGCGGCCGGAGCGCACGGCCGGACCTCAAGCTCGGCATCTGCGGCGAGCACGGCGGCGACCCCGACTCCGTGCACTTCTTCCACGAGGTGGGGCTGGACTACGTCTCCTGCTCGCCGTTCCGCGTGCCGGTGGCGCGGCTGGAGGCCGGTCGGGCGGCGCTCGGCGCGGAGAGCGCGGGCAGCTGACGCCGCGGTGATCACGGCCGGGTCCGGGCGGCTCACCGTCCCCAGGGGCCTCACCGCGTCGGCCCTGCGTGGTACCCATGACGCGTGGGGGTGCGGCTGGGCAGCTGGGTGGGCAGGGTGGTCGCGGCCGCCGTGCTCGCGGTCTTCCTGCTCGTCGTCTCCACGGCGCTGGGCATCTGGTGGACGGCGCGGCAGGACGCCCGGCCGGCCTCCGACGCGATCGTCGTCCTGGGGTCGGCGCAGTACAACGGCGTGCCGTCGTCGATCTTCGAGGCGCGGCTGGAGCACGCCCTGAAGCTCTACGAGCAGGGGGTCGCGCCGGTGATCGTGACCGTCGGCGGCAAGGCGGCCGGCGACCAGTTCACCGAGGCCGAGGCCGGCCGCGACTACCTGGCGAGCGCCGGGGTGTCGGGCGACGCGCTGCTCGCCGTGCCGGAGGGCGTCGACACGCTGGAGAGCATGCGGGTGGTGGGGGCCGCGTTCGAGGAGCGCGGCTGGACGACGGCGGTGCTGGTCACCGACCCGTGGCACGCGATGCGCGCCGAGCGCATGGCCGAGGACTCCGGCATCGAGGCGGAGAGCTCGCCCACCCGGCAGGGTCCGGCGGTGCAGACCCGCGCCACGCAGTTCCGCTACATCCTGCGCGAGACGGCGGCCTACCTCCTCTACCGCGCGACCGGCGAGAGCGTGGCCGGCGCCCCGGGGATCGGGTGACGACGGTGCTCGAACTGGGCAGGGCCGGCACGGCCGGGGTAGAGAAGGGCACGGTGCCCGTGCTGCGCGAGGGCGCCGTGGTGGCGTCGCTGCGCGCGTCGAACTGGAAGGAGGCCGCCACGGCGGTCATCGGCGACCAGCAGTGGGTCTACGCCAAGACCAAGGGCTCGCTGACGGCGCGGCGGGGGACCGACCCGGAGGGGACGGCGCGGCTGACGGCCCGGCAGACCTCGGTGTGGAAGGGCACCTGGGCCCTCGACCTGGCCGGGACGCCGGTGGAGATGCAGGTGGCCTCGTTCTGGAAGGGCAGCCACCGCTACCTGACCGGTGATCGGCAGATCGCCGAGAGCGGGTCGACCGGCGGCTGGTCGCCGCGGCCCACGCTGGACGCCGAGGAGCTGCCGCTGGAGCACCAGGTCTTCCTCATGTGGGTGGAGCTGGTGATCAGCCGGCGCAACACCGCGACGATCACCGCCGCGACCAGCGCCGCCGTGGTCGGGGGCAGCAGCTGATGGCCGGGCGGGGACGCATCCGGGCCGCCGACATCGCGCTGGTGCGCGAGCGCAGCCGGATCGACGAGGTGGTCGGCGAGCACCTGCAGCTCAAGCGCGCCGGCGGCGGCAGCCTCAAGGGCCTGTGCCCCTTCCACGACGAGAAGTCGCCGTCCTTCCACGTCACGCCCTCGCGCGGGCTGTACCACTGCCTCGCGGGGGAGACGGGTGTCCTCACCGAGGACGGCGTCGTCGCGATCCGAGAGCTCGCGGGCAGGACCGTCCGGGTGCTCGACGGCAACGGCGGGTGGGTGGAGGCGCCGTTCAGGTCGTACGGCGTCCAGCGGCTGATGAAGCTGACGCTGTCGCGCAACGGCCGGACCAAGGAGCTCTACGCGACCGACGAGCACCGCTGGTTCGTGCCCTCAGGGGCGCTGCGTCAGAACCGTCGCGAGGTCCTCACGAAGGACCTCCGTCCCGGTGATCGGCTCTCGCCCTCCTTCCCGGTGAGCCGGGTCCTCCACCCGCAGTTCCGGCCGTCTCCCTTCGGTATCGCTCGCGGCATCGTCTACGGCGACGGCACCCGCGGCGGTCAGGGATCGATCGCCAATCTCTTCGGGGCGAAGGACGCTCAGCTGTCGCACTTCTTCACCGGGTGTCGGAGCCGGGAAGGCGACGGGGTCACGAAGTACTACGGCCTCCCGGCCTACTTCAAGGACGAGCGGCCCCCGCTCGATGAGGATCCCGCTTACCTGCTGGGGTGGCTCGCCGGCTACTTCGCCGCCGACGGTTGTGTTTCCGAGGACGGCGACGCCGTCCTCAACTCCTCCCGCGAGGAGGATCTGGAGTACGTCCGACGGCTGTGCACCCGCATCGGCGTCGGCACCTATGGCGTCGCGAAGCAGACCCGCGTGGGCATCGACGGTGTTCCCAGCGACATCTTCAACGTCCGCTTCATGACTGCCGGGCTGCCGGAGTCCTTCTTCCTGCTCGAGCAGCACCGGGAGCGGACCCTCGCCAACCGAAAGAAGTACGAGCGCAAGCGCTGGGCCGTCCAGTCCGTCGAATGGAGCGACCGGGTCGAGGAGGTCTACTGCGCCGAGGTGCCCGGCACCCACGCGTTCACCCTCGAGGACGACATCCTCACGGGGAACTGCTTCGGCTGCGGGGAAGGCGGCGACGTCATCGCCTTCATCCAGAAGGTCGACCACCTGTCGTTCTCCGAGGCGGTGGAGCACCTGGCGGCCAAGGCCGGGGTGCAGCTGCACTACGAGGACGACGGCGGGCGGCCCACCGGCGGTCCCGACCGGGCGCAGGCCGGTCAGCGGGCGCGGCTGGTGGCGGCCAACACGGCGGCCGCGCAGTTCTACGCCGAGCAGCTGCGCACGCCCGAGGCCGCCCCGGCCCGGCAGTTCCTCGCCGACCGCGGCTTCGACCGGCAGGTCGCCGTCGACTACGGCTGCGGCTTCGCGCCCGGCGGCTGGGACGCCCTCACCCGGCACCTGCGCGGCAAGGGCTTCACCCAGCAGGAGCTGGTCACCGCCGGGTTGGCCAAGGAGTCCAGCCGCGGCTCGCTGATCGACCGGTTCCACCGGCGGCTGACCTGGCCGATCCGCGACATCACCGGCGACGTCATCGGCTTCGGGGCACGCAAGCTCATGGACGACGACCCGGGCCCGAAGTACCTGAACACCCCCGAGACGCCGCTGTACAAGAAGAGCTCGGTGCTCTACGGCATCGACCGCGCCAAGCGCGACATCGCCCGCCGGCACCAGGCGGTCGTGGTCGAGGGCTACACCGACGTGATGGCCTGCCACCTGGCCGGCGTCACCACCGCGGTGGCCAGCTGCGGCACCGCGTTCGGCCCGGAGCACATCGCCGTCCTGCGCCGGCTGCTCATGGACCAGGACGAGTTCCGCGGCGAGGTCGTCTACACCTTCGACGGCGACGCGGCCGGCCAGGCGGCGGCGATGAAGACGTTCAAGGAGGACCAGCGCTTCGTCGCGCAGACCTTCGTCGCCGTCGAGCCCGACGGCCGCGACCCGTGCGAGCTGCGGCAGGCGCACGGCGACGCCGCCGTCCGCGACCTGGTCGCGCGGCGCACCCCGCTCATCGAGTTCGTCCTCAGGACGACGCTGCAGGACTACGACCTCGACACCGTCGAGGGGCGGGTCGCCGCGCTCGAGCGCACCGCGCCGCTGATCGGGCAGATCAAGGACCACGCGCTGCGCCCGGCGTACGCGCGCCGGCTGGCCGGGCTGATCGGCAACACCGACGAGGCCGAGGTGCTCGAGCGGGTCCGCCGGGCAAGCGGGGGTGACGTGCCGCCGCCGTCCCGGGGCGGGCGCGGGCGTGTGCCGCGGCGCAGCCCCGACGAGGTCGCCGTCGGCGTCGAGCGGGAGGCGGTCAAGGCGGCGCTGCAGGTGCCCGAGATCGCCGGCCCGTCGTTCGACGCGATCGGCCCCGAGGCCTACACCGACCCCGACTACGCCGCGGTGGCCTCGGCCGTCGCCGCCGCCGGGGGAGCGGCCGCCGCCCGGGTGACCGGGCCGGAGTGGCTGGACGAGGTGGCGCGGTACTGCGACCGCGAGACGGCGCGGGCGCAGCTGACGGCGCTGGCGGTCGAGCCGCTGCGCTCGGTGGGCGGCGAGTCCGACACCCTCTACGTCAACGCGATCCTGGCGCGGCTGCAGGAGATGGCGACGGTGCGCCAGGTGGCCGCGCTCAAGGGCCGGCTGCAGCGGATGAACCCGGTGGAGGAGGCCGACGCCTACAACAAGGCGTTCATGAAGCTGCTGGCCCTCGAGCAGCAGGCGCGGTCGCTGCGCGAGCGGGCGATGGGCGGGCTGACGCCGTGACCCTGCTCGACTCGCTGCGGCGCCGGTTCACCCGGCCGCCGGAACTCGTGCGGGCCGTCGTCGGGGCCTCGCCCGACCCCGACGAGCGGGTGCTGGCCTGGGGGGTGCTCGCCCGCGACGCCGGCTGGCTGGTCGCCACCTCCCGCGGGCTGCGCCGGGTGCCGGCCGACCTGGGGCTCGACCGGGCCGGCGACGTCGGCGTGCTGCCGTGGCACGAGGTGGGCACGGCCACCTGGAAGAAGCAGGGGGACGGCGGCACCTTCGTCGTCACGCCCCTGACCGAGGTCGAGCCGGGCGTCCAGGCGCGGCTGCCCGCCGAGCGGCACGCGCTGGTCGACGCCGGGGACCTGCCGGCCGTGCTCCGGCGCCGGGTGGACCAGACCGTCGTCGCCAGCCGGCGCTCGCCGTTGCCGGGTGGGGGAGGGGTGGTCCTGGTCGCGCGTCGGCTGCCCGGTCAGGCCGCCCGCGAGTGGACCGTCGTCTTCGACGACGACGCCGACCGCAACGACCCCGCCGCGCGCGAGGTCGCTCGCCAGAAGCTCGCCGACGCCGTCGCCGCCGAGTCGCCGGACTAGCCGTGGTCGAGCTGGCCGTGGCCGCCGGCGGCGTGGCCGTGCTGGTCGGTGTCCCGGCCGGCCTCCTCCTGCTCGGCCGGCGGGCGCGGCGGCGCGGCATCCGAGGCTCGGTGCTCGCGCCGCTGGAGGAGGTCTGGGACCCGGTCAGCCACCGGACCGCCGTCCAGGTGCAGGTGCAGGCCGAGCGCGAGGCGCCCGCACCTGCCCCGGCGACCCGCCCGGCGTCAGTGGGGGGCGTCGCTGCCCATCTTCTCCTTGACCCCCTGGACGACGGCGTCGGCGCGGGCCTGCGCCATGCCGGCGACGCTCTGCAGCTTGGGGTCGTCCTTGGCGTGCTCCCAGGCCCGGCGGATCTGCTCGTAGCGCTCGCGCCCGGCGCGGGCTCCGAGCACGTAGCCGGCGCCGAAACCGGCGAGGAAGGACAGCTTGGCCACGGGGACCTCCTGAGGCTGGGAACGTCGTGATCACGCTACCCATGAGGCGGGCCACCCACCCCTCCGCGAGCCGGTACCGGGCCGCCCGAGCGCGTCGGGTACTCTCGACGTGTCGCGCGGGCCGCGCCCGCCGATCCCCCGTAGCTCAATTGGCAGAGCATGCGACTGTTAATCGCAGGGTTATTGGTTCGAGTCCAATCGGGGGAGCACAACCCCACGTCAGCGGCTTGAGGCGCCCTCCGCACCCGCCGTTGCGACGAACAAACGACGAACATTCGTCCCCGCCGGTCCGGCTCCCAGCCTCGCGGATCGTTTCGACGTCGCTGATCAGCGTGAGCGCTGCAGGGCCGTCGCCGCCTCCGGGCTCGCCAGGCCGCGACCCATGTAGACGTCCTGGGTCAGGCTCGGCCGGTTGTGTCCGAGGTGGTCGGCGATCTGGCGGGCTGACAGCCCCGCCTCGTCCAGTCGGGTCGCCACAGTCTTGCGGAACACGTGCGAGCTCACCGAATCGAAGCCGGCGCGATCGAGGACCCGGCGTAGGTGGCTACTCGTGTTGTGCGGATCCCGGAGCCGACCGGTCGGACTCGGGAAGACCACCGCCGTGCCCTGAGCCGTAGGTGACTGTGCCCGCCGGCGCTCGAGCAGGTCGACGACGAAGGCCGGCAGCGCGATCGTCCGCCGACCGGCCGTGGTCTTGGGGAAGTCCTGGATCTCGAGGCCGCGACCCGGTACGCGTGGGCGTGGCCAACGCCTTCGGGTTCAGCACGGCACTGGGCACCGAGCCGGGAGTCTTGGAGCTGGAGGAGTATCTCCACAGCTCGGACGTTGCCGACGTTCGCGGGAAGCTTGCGAGCAGCGGACTGCCTCGGCGCCATGCCTTCGTTTGGGTCGAGATGACAGGTGCGTTCAGCAGCTGGCGCCTATTCGGCCGCGACGACGAGTACGAACTACCGAGCCGGCCACCCCGGCTGCTGGACGAGGTCACTGATGTTTGGTGGACCTCCGGTCACCGTGGCTGGCGATGGTCCACCGACGGCTGGTCGAAGCTCGACCACCCTGCATGAAGCGCGGGTCGTTCGTGGGCAGGGCTGCTCGCCACCAGGCCGCTTGATCTCCGTCGCTGCGCGTCCGGGGGAGTCGACATCGCTCAGCTCCATCGGAAGGGGCGGGAGCGGGACAGCGCTCTCGGTGCTGTGGCGACGGATGGAGGCGGCCGGATCTCGGTGGTTGCAGTTGTGGTTGCAATTCGCCGCGTTCGCGGTCATTCGTAGTCGGGCGCGGCCGTATTTATCCGCTGGTCACACGGCTTATGGAGCTGTGGTGAACCGCCGCGGACGCGATCATGACGGCCTGGCAGTGTGGGAGGCAGGGGTTCGAGTCCCCTCAGCTCCACCCATCTGAGCAGGGCGCCCAACACCGCCGGCCCCGGCGACGAGGACCGTGTGGTCGACCCGTCAACGACCGAGTCGGAGACAGCCCGCACGCTTCTTGATGCGAAAGGTGCCTCCTGCCTCACGCGGACATCGAGCTCGAACGCGCAAACATCTGGCGGGCCAGGTTGGCCTTTCGTGCTCCTCGTCCGGCAGCAAGCAGCCGACCCGCGGTGAGATCCTCGGGGTAGGACCATCTGGTCCTCAGCCCTTCAGTGCGCGATCAGCGCCGCCCGTCGGCCCGGAGACCCGCTCGGTTGATCGGTTGGGTCGCCGCGCAGGTACTCGATGTTCAGGCCGGCGAGCAACCCCAGACGCAGACCTCATCCTGGCTTACGGCAGATCACCCTCACCGGATGCGTGCGGCCCTCCTCGATGTTGCGGGCCGAGTTGCGCCACTTCTCAGCAGCCCCAGGCCCCATGAGCACATGCAGGCCGAGGGCCGGCAGTTCGCCACGCTCCGCCAGTGCCAGGGTCGCCCGGTATCTCTGCAGGTCGTCCTGGCCGGTGTCGGTGACGTCGATGTCGACGAAACCCGCTGCGCCGAGGAGTTCTACGGTCTCCTCGGGCGTCACGAGGAACTCCCCCCGGCCGTCCTCCGACCAGGGCACCGGGTGGTATGTCGGACCCGCGTTTCCTCGGCCGTGTTCCGTGATCGCGAAGAATCCACCAGGTCGGATCACCCGCCAGGCCTCACCGAAGAAGGAGGGCCGGTCCGGCACGTTCATCGTGACGTGCTGGGCGTAGCCGCCGTCAAACGTTCCGTCGCCGTATGGCAGGGCCTGACCGTCCCCCTGTCGCAGGTCGACCACTGCCCCCATCCCGAGCAACTCCGTCAGCCGCCGGCCGGCGTCGATGAACGGCCCAGTCACGTCGATGCCGCTGACCCGGCAACCGAAGCGCCGGGCGAAGTAGCGAGCCGGCCCCCCGAGCCCGCAACCGACGTCGAGCAAGTGGTCCCCGGCCCTCGCTGGAAGGGAGTCGCCAAGCTCGATCGTGGCCGGTAACCCGCGAGCGTGAAAGTGGTCGACCGGGGCGAGGTCCTCGATGGTCAGCGCGTCGAGTGACTTCCCCGCCGCGTGGAGCGCGGTGACGATCCGACCGTAGACATCCCCGCTGGCCCAGTGCTCGGCGACCGCGGTAGTCATCGAGGACTCCCGGCATCTCGGATGAAGGACTCGAGAAACATGGCCATCTCCTCCTCGCTCCTCAGCCGGAGTGGTTCACTGTAGAGAAGAAATAGTCGGCGGACGGCGCCAGCTTTCCCCGCCCCAGCTCAACTATTTGGCTCAATAGGGGCCTGGACCTCTTGAGCCTTGTACTCCTCTACGGGTCGATGGTGTCGCCCGCTGGTGCCTCACGTGCAGACCTTTCCATGCCCGCCAAGGCGACGTCTGTCGCGAAGCGCGGGGAGGCATCGAAGTGCTCGGCGAGTGAGGCGCCTGCTCGGCCCTCCGCCGGGAGGTGGGGGGTGCATCCCGCCGGGTTGGCCAGGTACGCCTCGCACATCCGAAGGGTCGAGCTACATACTCCGTGGTCAAGGCGGCGATCGAGGGGCTAACTCTGTCACTGCGCAGGGAGGTCACCCCTTTCGGCATCACCGCCATGACGGTCGAGGTTGGTGGCTTCCCAACCGACCTCGCCGGCCGGTCGCTCGTCCAGCCGGAGACGCCGATCGCCGACTACGTCGAGACCGCTGGCAAGCGCCGCAGGGAGCACCGCGCCGGTCACGGCATGCAGCCCGGATACCCGGCGCGGGCAGCGGCCGCGTTGATCGACGCACTGCGGGCGGCTCTCGACGCCTGGGAGGACGGCAGCCGCAGCATCGACTTCACCGAGTGACCACCTCTCAGGGTCGCAGAATGGTGCAGCCGTGGTGGCCAGACTGCGTCGTTCAAGCGCGCTCCACGGGGTTCGTCGGTGACCGAATGCACATCTGACTTGCGGAGATGCACCTCGGCGAACGCCCCGGAACCACCTCAAGCCGCTCTGGCAGTGTGGCCTCCTGCATGGGCCTCAACAGTGTTGAGCCCACCTCCTGGGAGGAGCCGTCCGTGGCGGAGCCACGTTTTGAATAGTCAAGACACGCGACGACGCCCGTGGGGGACGTCGGGGCCAGGATCTCGACTGTCGCGCAGAGAGCACCGTGCGCCGCCAGCGCGACGATTTTACGACGATTAATCAACCGTAATCTGCACTATTCAGTCAACGCACGTTAACGCCAAACGCGCAGCTCAACTGCAAGTTCCGTCATGTACCAACGCCCTCCAACGTCCCCGGCGCGTTCTCGCAGGGTTATTGGTTCGAGTCCAATCGGGGGAGCCAGCAAGGCTCTGATCAGGACGTTTCTCAGCTGTCAACGACTGTCACGTGCACTCTTTATGCACTCGAAACCCTCGAGCGGTGAGTCCGCACCCTCGGCTCTCAGCTGGGTCCGTGGGCGGCCGCGGGCGCCAGCGGAGAGGCTTCGCTCGCGGGCGGGAGGTCGTGATCGCGGTTCCCTGGGGTCCCCCGGACAGGGGCGCGAGTTCGATCCCCGTCGCCTCCACGCCGGGATGCTGGCGAACGCTAGGACCACAGTTGGTGGAAAGCCGGGGCCGCCGCGGACAGCGGTGGCCCCGGCTTTCGTCGCCTCCGGGTGCTGCCCGAGCGACGCTAAGGACACCGCGCCGTGCCGCGGGTCAAGCAGAGGTCCGGCTCTGCCCCTGAGCCAGGAGACGCAGGCGATGACGATGCGCTGCTGGGCGCCGTCACGGCCCGCGCCGTGGGCCCACTGAGGCCCGGTCAGCGAGCCGGCAACGCCTGGGCAGCAGCTCCGTCCACCGTCTGCGGCGCACTCGTCGCCCAGCGCAGACCGGGACGGTCGATGGCACCCGCGGTCTCCCGAAGGCCTGCCAACAGGGCGCCGACGGCGGAGGCATAGTCCCTTGAGGATCGCGCCCACGCGTCGAGCGGCAGGGCGGTGAGCTCGGCGCGGGACGCAACGCCGGGCTTGGCGAAGATGTTGCGCAGGTGGAAGTCGACGGTGCGGGGACTGACGAACATCTGGGCGGCGACGTCCCGGGTCGGCAGCCCCTGCCGGACCAGAGCGGTGACCTGGCGTTCCTGCGGGCTCAGGTCGGTGGCGGTGGTGACGTCGCGGCGGCGGGCGGCCTCCCCGGAGGCGCGTAGCTCAGCGGCGGCACGTTCCGCGTAGGAGACAGCGCCGAGCTCGTCGAAGCTGGCCAGCGCGGCGCGCAGGTGCTCGCGGGCATCGACCCGCCGCCTGTCAGGCAGGCGCGGCGAGTCGGCATGCGCGCTCAACGCCCGCCGGAAGTGGTCCTCGGCAGCGGGGCCCTCGTCAGCAGGGCGCGGCCGTGCTCGACGAGGGCCACCGCGGCCGGAACGCCGGTACCGGCGGGCGTGGGCATGGGGATCTCCTGAAGGGCGAGGGCGGGACGCGGGATGACCAGTGCGGTGCGACGGCAGGCGCGGACGATCAGACGAGGCCGACGGTGAGCAGCGCGGCGGCGAGGATGAGGTCGGCGACCAGGCAGGTCTCGGCGTACCAGCGCGGCACCGCCCGGCCCATGCGGTGGTGGACGACGTCCCAGGCCGCGTGCGCGATCCAGCCGGCGGCGAGCACGTACCGGGCGGTGGCGACGTCGACGGTGACCGCCGCCATCGCGATCGCGCCGAAGGCGAGCACGGCGGTGGCCTGCGCGGTCAGCAGCCGCCGGTCCGTCAGGTCGCCGCGGGCGGTACCCCAGGTGAGGTAGATGACTGCGGCGAGCAGCACGCACCAGGCGCTGACCCGGACCTGCGCGTGTTCGGGGAGACGTGCGATGAGCACGAAGCTGTTGACGGCGGCGACGGCGCCGAGCGCGGCCGGCCAGCGCCCTCCTTGGTCCGGGCTGGGCCTGGCTCGGACGCTAGGAGCGGGCCGGCGGCCTCACGCCGGGAGAACCGCCAGATCACAACCGGACACCGTCTCCGACGGGCCGGTGGGCGGCGCCTAGTCCAGGGGAAGGGCGGTGAGCTCAGCGCGGGAGGCCACGCCGAGCTTGCTGAACACGTTCCGCAGGTGGAAGTCGATCGTGCGGGGGCTGACGAACAGCCGCGCGGCGGCGTCCCGGTTCGACAGCCCCTGCCGGACCAGGGCGGCGACCTGGCGTTCCTGCGCTGTCAGGTCGGTGGCGGTGGTGACGTCGCGGCGGCGGGCGGTCTCCCCGGATGCTCGCAGTTCGGTCGTCGCGCGGGCCGCCCAGCGGGTGGCGCCGAGGTCTTCGAACACCTCCAGGGCGTCGCGCAGGTGCGCGCGGGCGTCGACTCGGCGGCGGGCGCGGCGCAGGTACTCGCCGAAGCCGAGGTGGATGCGTGCCCGGTCGAACCGGTGAGTGCCCGCGTCGGCGTACTGGACCGCCCGCTCGAACTCGACCTGAGCGTCTGCTCCATCGGCCACCAGTGCCCGGCCGTAGGCAGCGGCGGCCAGCGCCCAGCCGGCGTCCGTGGCGCTCCCGAAGTGCTCGAGGCCGTCAGCCCAGGAGCGGGCCAGGTCGGGGCGGTCGGTGCGGACGGCGGCCTCGAGCCGGTCGAGCGCGGCCATGTGCTGGGTGCTGCGAGTGGTCACCTGCTGCAGGTGGTGCAGGGCCGCGGCGGGCGAGTCGGCGCTGACCCCGCGGGCCCAGCGGACCAGGTCGTCGACGATCGGCGCGGTCACTCCGGCGCCAGGTGAGCCGTCCAGGGCGGCCAGGTGCCCGGCGAGCTCGTGCGCGTCGTCACGGAACGCGGCCAGCAGCGCCAACCAGGCGCGCGGCAATCGCGTGAGCGCCCGCTGGCCGCTGCTGCTGGCCAGGTCGAGGGCCTCGGCGGCACCGGCGGCGGTGGCCGTCCAGTCCCCGGTCGCGATCTCACCCCAGGCTCGCCGGGTGAGGGCGTAGACGATCAGCACGAGAGCACCGCGTTCCCGTGCGTCTGCGAGCAGCCTCGCGTGCTCGGACAGCACGACGTCCCACTGGCCGAGATGGGCCGCGGCGATGCCGAGGTTGGAGCGGAGATCGGTGTCGTCGCTCGGATCACAGCCGGTGAAAGCGGCGCGGAACTCCGTCGCGGCCTCGGCGAACCGCCCGTGGCGGAGGTGCACGTGGCCTGACAGCAGCCGGGCATAGCAGCGGCCGCGCTCGTCGGTCGCCGTGGCCGGGTCCCCGAGGGTGGCCACCTGAGCCGTCATGTCCTCGGCGCCTCCGTCGACGAAGGACACGACCGCGGCAGCGAGCATGGTCATCGCGCGGGCGCGGTCGACGTCGAAGGGGGCGACCTCGCCGGCTGCCTGCAGCAGGATCCGGTGCCCGACCAGCGGCGATCCGACGTTCCAGTCCACCCGGGCGCGCAGCCGGTCCAGGTCGGCGCGCAGCAGCGGATCGGTGGTGAGGGGACGTGCGGCATCGGCCAGCGAGCGAGCCCGCTCGGGCTGAGCGGCCAGCCAGGCCGAGTGGGCGGCGGCGGCGAGCCGGCGGGCGCGCGCGGCCGAATCCGCGGTGAGCTCGGCGGCGCGCGCCCACGCCGCGGCCGCCGCTTCGTGCCCGCCGCGCCCGGCGGCCCGGTCGGCCACGCCGTCGAGGGCGGCGACCACCGTGTCGTCGGGCCGGTCGGCCGCGGCTGCCAGGTGCCAGGCGCGCCGGTCGGGGTCGGCGCCGAGAACGTCGGCCAGCGCCCGGTGCGCGGCGCGGCGCTGGGCGCTGGTGGCCGCCCGGTACACCGCCGAGCGCACCAGTGGGTGGTAGAGGGCGAGGCCGTCGCCGTCGACACGCAGCAACCCGGACCGTTCCACGGCGTCGAGTGCGTCGTCACCGGCGTCGAGTCGTTCGGCGGCATCCCGCACCACGGTCAGCCGCCCGGTGTCATCGGCGGCGGCGATCAGCAGGAATCGCTGCGCCGAGTCGTCCAGGCGCCGGAACCGGTCGAGGAAGCCCCGCTCGACGCCGCCGGTCAGCGGCAGCGCTGCGGGCAGCGGCGCCCGCCCGGCCAGCTGGTCGCCGGTCAGGGCGGCGGCGAGCTCACCGAGCGCCAGCGGGTTCCCGCCGGTCGCGGCCACCAGCCGGTCGCGCACCGCCGGATCGACCGTCCCGCCGGCCCGCGCCGCCAGCAGTGCGTGGGCGTCGGCCCCGGTCACGCCGCCGAGGACGGCGGTGGGCAGGTCGGGAACGTCGAAGCCGTAGGGTTCGCCGTCGCGGGCGGCGAACAGCAGCGCGACCCGCTCGGCCTGCAGCCGGCGGGCGACGAACAGCAGCGCCGCGGCCGAGGCGTCATCGAGCCAGTGCGCGTCATCGACGACGGCCAGCACCGGGACCTCTTCGGCGGCGTCGGCGAGCAGGCTCAACGTCCCGAGGAACGCCAGAAACCGATCGCCCTCGCCCTCGGTCTCTCCCAGTGCGGCGCGCAGCGCCGCGGCCTGCGGCGCGGGCAGCGCGTCGATGCGGGTGCGCAGCGGCCACAGGAGCCGCTGCAGCGCGGCGAAGGCCAGCGGCGACTCCGACTCCACCCCGGAGGTGCGCAGCACCCGCATGCCGGAGGCGGCGCTGACAGCGTCGGCCAGCAGCGTCGACTTGCCGGACCCGGCCACGCCACGGACGACCAACGATCCGCCGGTCCCGGTGCGCGCGGCGTCGAGCAGAGCGGCGATCGCCGCGCGTTCCGCATCCCGTCCGGCCAGCACCAGCGGAACAGTACCGACCGCAGCGGTCAGGGCCCGTGATCGCGAACCTGGCGGATTTCCCGGCGTGAGTCATCTCGGCGGTGGCGAGCGTATGAGCCAGTCCCGCAGTTCCTACATCGAGGAGGAGCCATGTCGGCCCACCCCGCCGCCGAACCAGCGGCCCCCGCCCACGGTCACCAGCACGCTCCCGGCCACGCTGCGCCCCACGCCCACGGGCACCCGTCCCACCCGTCGCCGGCCGCGGACGAGCTGCGCCGGCCGTGGACGGTGTTCGCGCTGATGATCGCCGCCCAGTTCATGGTCATCCTGGACGTGTCGGTGGTGAACGTCGCCCTGCCGTCGATCAGCTCAGCGCTGCACCTGTCGGCCGGGGATTACCAGTGGACGATCAGCGCCTACGTGCTGCTGTCGGGTGGCCTGCTGCTGCTCGGCGGGCGGATCGCCGACCTGCTCAACCGCCGGGGCGCGTTCCTGACCGGCGTCGGCCTGTTCACCGCCGCCTCGCTGGTCAGTGGCCTGGCGCAGACCCCGCTCACGCTCATCCTGGCCCGCGCGGCGCAGGGAGCTGGCGCCGCGCTGCTCACCCCGGCCGCGCTGTCGATCATCATGACCGCCTACGCCGGCAAGCAGCGGCAGACCGCGCTCGCGGTGTGGGGCACCGTCGGCAGCCTCGGCATCGCCGCCGGCGTGCTCTTCGGCGGCGCGCTCACCAGCGGGCTCGGCTGGCGGGCGGTGTTCTTCATCAACGTCCCGATCGGCGTCGCCGTCATCGCCGGCACCCTGCGCGCCGTGGCCCGCGGCGGCTCCCAGGCGCGGGCGCTGCGCCGCCTCGACGTGCCCGGCGCGATCACCCTGGTCACCGGGCTGCTGGCGCTGGTGTTCGGCATCGAGGCCATCCGCTCGGCCGGACCGACCGCGCCGCGCACCTGGCTCGCGCTGGCCGCCGCAGCCGTGCTGCTGGCCACCTTCGCCCGGCTGGAGCGCCGCGCCGCCGACCCGCTGGTGCCGCCGTCCACCTGGCGGATGCGGTCGCTGGTGTCGGCCTCGGCGGTGATGGCCGGCGTGACCGGCGTCGTGGTCGGCGCGATCTTCCTGACCTCGCTGTACCTGCAGGAGATCGTCGGCTCCTCACCGCTCGTCGCGGGGTTGCAGTTCCTCCCGCTGGCCGCCGCGATCACCCTGGCCGCCGCCGCCGCGTCGAAGGTGATCGGCCACCTCGGGGCCCGCACCCTCATCCTCGGTGGGCTGGTGGTCATGGCCGCCGGCGTGCTGCTGCTGGCCGCCGGTGCCGGCGGCACCTCCTACGCCGCCGACGTGCTGCCCGGCTTCCTGCTCGTCGGCGTCGGCGTCGGCCCGATGTTCGTGGCCATCGCCGTCGCCGCGATGAGCGACGTCCCGGACGAGAAGTCCGGGCTGGCGTCCGGGCTGATGATGACCGGCCACGAGATCGGGGCCGCTCTCGGCGTCGCCGCCCTCACCGCCGTCGCCGGCAACCTGGCCACCTCCGCCGGCCTCATCGACGGCTACGCCCACGCCTTCCAGCTGACCGCCGGGATCCTCGCCGCGCTGCTGCTGCTGACCGCGCTCGCCGTGCCCGCCGGCAAGCCCGGAGCCGGTGCGGGCGTCCACGGCCACGGCCCTCACGGCCGCTGAGCCCCGGACCACCGGGCGGTGCGGCCGGAACCGGCC
>NZ_JBJGYO010000037.1:0-31491 GCF_054050035.1 Geodermatophilus sp. SYSU D00815
CTGCCAGGCCAAACAGTGGCGCGGCCTGGCCACCCGCTACGACAAGCACGCCCGCAACTACGCCGGCGCGCTCCACCTCGCCGCGCTACTCACGTGGATTCCATGATCCGCCAGACACTCCCTAGCCCGGGGACCGTCTCCCGGTCCCACCCGCGCGCGGGGTGGGACCGGGTGCGGGGCCGCGGCGGCGCCGGCGGTGCGCCGCATCCCGCTTCGTCGGCACCGGCCAGTAGCCTCGGGCACGGTGTGCAGGGGGCTGGAGGAGCAGTGACGACGTCGAACGGGCCGTCGGCCGCTGCCCAGGTCCCGTCGGCCCCGCGGGTGTCCGACCGCAACGAGCTGGCCGACCGCGTCTGGACGGTGCCCAACGCGCTGTCGGTGCTGCGGCTGCTCGGCGTGCCGCTGTTCCTGTGGCTGCTGCTGGGCCCGGAGGCCGACGGCTGGGCGGTCGTCGTCCTCGCGCTGTCCGGCGTCAGCGACTGGGCCGACGGCAAGCTGGCCCGGCTGCTGGACCAGGGCAGCCGGCTGGGCGCGCTGCTCGACCCGGCCGCCGACCGGCTCTACATCGTCGCCACGCTGATCGCGCTGGCCCTGCGCGAGGTCGTCCCGCTGTGGCTGGTGCTCACGCTGGTCGGCCGCGAGCTCGTGCTGGGCCTGGCGCTGCTGGTGCTGCGCCGCCACGGCTACCCGCCGCTGCAGGTGCACTACCTGGGCAAGGCGGCCACCTTCCTGCTGCTCTACGCGTTCCCCATCCTGCTGCTGGCCCAGGGCGACGGGCCGGTGGCCGCCGTCGCCGAGCCGTTCGCCTGGGCGTTCACCATCTGGGGCACCGCCTTCTACGTGCTCGCCGGGGTGCTCTACCTGGTCCAGGCGGCGGGGCTGGTCCGCGCCGCGCGCGCCGGGGCAGGGCCGTGAGCACCACGCTCCAGCGGGGCGGCGGGGTGCGGTCCATGGGCGCCTCGCTGCTCGACCAGGTGATGGCCGAGACCCTCGACCCGGCCTACGCGCAGGCGGCGGCCCGCAAGGCCGCCCGCGCCGCCGGGGAGGAGCCGGCGGCGGCCGCCCGGTCCCGCCGGCGCCGGGGGCAGCTGGCCGTGGCGCTGACCCTGGTGGTCACCGGGGTGCTCGCCGCGGTGACCTACGACCAGGCCGCCGCGGGGGCCGGGGGCCGAGAGCAGGTGCGCCAGGCGCTGCTGGAGGACATCCGCGGCGAGTCCGACTCCGCCGACGAGCTCGCCGCGCAGCTGGAGTCGCTGACCGGCGAGGTGAACCGGACCCGCGCGGATGCGCTGGAGGCCACCGCCGTCGGCCAGCGGGCCCTCGACCAGCTCGCCGCCGCCGAGCGGGGCGCGGCCGCCGTCGCGGTGACCGGCCCGGGACTGCTGGTCACGCTGGCCAACGCCGAGCCCGACGCCGACGCCGACCCGGTCGGCGGGGAGGCGGAGACCGACCCCAACGGGCTGGTCCGCGACGGCGACCTGCAGCTGGTGGTCAACGCGCTGTGGGCGGCCGGCGCCGAGGCGGTCAGCATCAACGGCCAGCGGCTGGGCCCCACCAGCGCGATCCGCTTCGCCGGGGAGGCGGTGCTGGTCGACTTCAACCCGGTCACCAACCCGTACGAGGTGAGCGCCATCGGCGATCCCGACACCCTGCGGGGCGACTTCCTCGCCAGCCCGGAGGTCGGCGCGCTCGCCGTCATCTCCGAGTCGTACGGCCTGCGCTTCGAGTTCGCCGAGGAGAACGAGCTGTCCCTGCCCGCCGCCACCCCGCCGGAGCTGCGCTCGGCCGTGGCCGTCCCCGACGAGCCGCAGCCGGACCAGAGCCCGGGAGGCTGACCCGTGATCCCCATCCTCGGCCTCGCCGTGGGCGTCGTCCTGGGGCTCGTCTTCGACCCCACGGTGCCGCTGTGGCTCCAGCCGTACCTGCCCATCGCGGTGGTGGCCGCGCTGGACGCCGTGTTCGGCGGCTTCCGCGCCCGGCTCGACGGCATCTTCGACGCGAAGGTCTTCGTGATCTCCTTCGTGTCCAACGTCGTGGTGGCGGCCCTGATCGTCTTCCTCGGCGACCAGCTCGGCGTGGGCGCGCAGCTGTCCACCGCCGTGGTCGTCGTCCTCGGCATCCGCATCTTCGGCAACGCCGCGGCCATCCGCCGGCACGTGTTCCGGGCATGAGCGGCGAGCAGCGGCCGCAGCCGGAGGAGCCCCTGGAGCCCCCGGCCGGCGAGCCGGCGGACGGGACGGCGGCGGGGGAGACGGCGGGGTCGTCGCCGGTGGAGGGGGCGGCGGCCGCCGGACCGGACGACGACGCCGCCGCGGGCACGGCCGAGGACCGGCCGGCCGGCGCCGCGGAGCCGGCGGCGGAGGGGGAGACCGGCGAGCGAGCCGCCGACGAGGAGGGCGGGGACGAGGAGGACGGCCCGGAGCAGCAGGCGCCGGCGCCCGCGCCGCGCCGGCGCCGGCGCGACCCGCTGGCCGCGGCGCTCATCGGCGTGCTCACCCTGCTGCTCGGCTTCGCCTTCGCCGTGCAGGTGCGCAGCACGGACTCCGACCAGTTGCTCGCGGGCGCGCGCGAGGAGGACCTCGTCCGCATCCTCGACGACCTGACCGCGCAGGAGGACCGGCTGCGCCAGCAGATCGCCGAGCAGCGCGCCCTGCTCGAGCAGCTGGGCAGCTCCGACAGCCGGTCGGCGGCCGCCCTGGAGGAGGCCCGCCAGCGCGCCGAGGCCATCGGGATCCTCAACGGCACGATCGCCGCCCAGGGGCCGGGGGTGCGCATGGTGATCCGCGACCCCGAGGGCGAGGTGCGCGTCGCCGACCTCCTCGACGCCATCCAGGAGCTGCGCGGCGCCGGCGCCGAGACCATGCAGATCGACGACGTGCGCATCGGCGTCTCCACCGCGGTCACCGGCGAACCCGGGCAGCTGCGGATCGACGGGCAGGAGATCACCGCGCCCTACGAGGTGCTGGCCATCGGCTCCCCGCCCGACCTGGAGACGGCGATGAACATCCCCGGCGGGGTGGTGCAGCGCATCGGCGGCCGGGGCGGGACGGTGGAGATCACCCAGTCCCCTCTCGTCGTCGTGGACGCGTTGCGGCCGCTCGACACGCCTGAATACGCTTCGCCGGAGTCCGACGGCGGCTGAGCCGCCCCGGCCCCCCCGTCCGCGCACCCCCGTCCAGCGAGGAGCCCCCGCCGCATGGCCACCCCCGGCGACCGCCGCTACACCGACCAGCACGAGTGGGCCATGGTCCAGGGCTCCGAGGGCGGTGCGACGGTCGTGCGGGTGGGGATCACCGACCACGCGCAGGACGCCCTCGGCGACATCGTCTACGTCCAGCTGCCGGAGGTGGGGGAGGAGGTGGCGCCGGGGGCCGCGATCGGCGAGGTCGAGTCCACCAAGTCCGTCTCCGACGTCTACTCGCCGGTGTCGGGGGTCGTCAGCGCGGTCAACGACCGGCTCGGCGACGCGCCCGAGACGGTCAACGCCGACCCGTACGGCGACGGCTGGCTGGTGGAGGTCCGCGTCGAGGGGGACGGCGACCCGACCACCGGGTTGCTCGACGCCGACGCCTACCAGGCACTGGTCGACGCGTCCTAGAGTGCGCCGACCGCGGGCGTTGCGGGCGGGTCGCGCTCACTATGCTCTCGGTCGGACCGGGACTTCCGACGGCCAGTCGGCGAGGCCCGACCCTCACCCTGTACGTCCGGTTGACCCTCGGGCCGACCGGCTGGTTCCATGACCCACGGCGCGCCGTGACCCCGCGGCGGCCGACCAGCGACGGGCTGTCCGGCCCGTCGTCCGCCGGCCGCCGCCGGCCACTCACGTGGCCCGCGGCGGTGCCCCCTGCACCGGAGGAGACAGACGTGCACTGCACTCGTTGTGGCCACAACAACCCCGAGGGCAGTCGCTTCTGCGCGCAGTGCGGTGCGGCCCTGTCGCAGGAGCGGGTGGGGGAGTCGACCAGCGTCATCCCCAAGGTCGGCGGGGAGGACTCCGGCGAGCAGGTCGAGGTCACCCCGGACACCGCCGACGCGCACGCCGGCGCCGTCGACTCGCTGCCGCCGGGCTCGGCGCTGCTGGTGGTCAAGCGCGGGCCGAACGCGGGCAGCCGCTTCCTGCTCGACCAGGACGTCACCACCGCCGGCCGGCACCCGGACAGCGACATCTTCCTCGACGACGTGACCGTCAGCCGCCGGCACGTGGAGTTCCACCGCGAGGGCGGCGGCTTCTCGGTGCACGACGTCGGCAGCCTCAACGGCACCTACGTCAACCGCGAGCCGGTCGACGTCGCCACCCTCGCCGGGGGCGACGAGGTCCAGATCGGCAAGTTCCGGCTGGTCTACCTCACCGGTCCGCGCACCGGCGAGCCCGCCGCCCGCTGACCGGTGCCCGAGCCGCGCGGGGGCGCGATCGGGAACGGCGCAGACGAGCACACCCCTCGCCTCACCATCGGCGAGGTGCTGGCTGTTCTTCGCGACGACTTCCCCGACGTGACGATCAGCAAGATCCGGTACCTGGAGTCCGAGGACCTCGTCCACCCGCAGCGGACGCCCTCGGGCTACCGGAAGTTCTCCTCGGCCGACGTGGCGCGGCTGCGCTACGTCCTCGCGGCGCAGCGCGACCACTACCTGCCGCTGCGGGTGATCAAGGAGCACCTGGAGGCGCTCGACCGCGGTGAGCCGCTGCCGGCCTCGGCCACCGGTCCGGTGGCCGTGCCGCCGCCGGTCGGCGGCGGGCTCGAGGGCGGGGACGACGACCGCGAGCCGCTCACCGCCGAGCAGTTCGCCCGCGCCGCCGGCCTGGAGCCGCAGCAGCTGGCCGACTGCGTGCAGTTCGGCCTGCTGGTGCCGGACAAGAAGGGCCGCCACCCGGCCGCCGACCTGCCGGTCGCCCGGGCCGCGGCGGGCCTGGCCCGGCACGGCATCGAGCCGCGCCACCTGCGCGGCTACAGCAACGGCGCCGACCGCGAGGCCGGCCTCATCGAGCAGCTCGTGGCCCCGTTGCTGCGGGCCCGCTCCGAGGAGGCGCGGGCCCGCGCGACCGAGAAGCTGCGCGAGCTCGCGGCGCTCTCGGCGCAGCTGCACACGGCGCTGCTGGAGGCGCGACTCCGGGATCTCCTCCGCCCGTAGGTCGGGCGTACCGTGAGGGCGTCGGGCCACCGGCGCGCACCGGGTGCCCGACGTGACCACCCGCGCCCGCTACCCCCGGGCCGCTGCTGAGGGAGCCGTACCGTGCAGGAGCTTCGAGTCGTCGGCGTGCGTGTGGAACTGCCGGGCAACCAGCCGATCCTGCTGCTCAAGGAGGCGCAGGGGGACCGGTACCTCCCGATCTGGATCGGCGCGGTGGAGGCGGCCGCGATCGCCTTCGAGCAGCAGGGAGTGCGCCCGGCCCGCCCCATGACCCACGACCTGCTCAAGGACGTCGTGCGCGCGCTCGGCGCGACCCTCGAGGCGGTCAACATCACCGAGATGCGCGACGGCATCTACATCGCCGAGCTGGTGTTCGGCGACGACCGGGTGGTCAGCGCCCGCCCGTCCGACGCGGTCGCCCTGGCCGTGCGCACCGGCGCGCCGATCTTCGGCGCGGAGGACCTGCTCGACGAGGTCGGGATCGAGATCCCCGACGAGCAGGAGGACGAGGTGGAGAAGTTCCGCGAGTTCCTCGACCAGATCTCGCCGGAGGACTTCGGCGCCGGCTCGGGGTCGGGTGGCTGAACCCGGACGGACCGACTCCTGCGGCTGCACCCCCCGAGCTGGGACGGACGGTTCCGGATCGCGGTCCGGTCACGAGTCGTACCGCGACCGGAAGCCCTGGCCGCACCGGCGGTAGGGTCGCAGCACCCACCTCGTACGGGTGAGCACAGCGACACGCCGCCGTCCTCAGTTGACCGGCTCCAGGGCCCGGCTTACGGTCGGCGAACAACACCGGTGTGACGCCTGAGGTTGGTGGGTGTACCGCCGGGTCCACCGCCGCAGCTGCGGGCCGGGACATGAGGAGGACGCTGGACGTGAGCGACCAGAGCAACGGCTCCCAGGGTCAGCTCTTCAGCGACGCCGCCGTCGGCGCGCCGGCGTACGACGAGGTGGACTCCGACCTCGTGGGCTACCGCGGTCCCACCGCCTGCGCCGCCGCGGGCATCACCTACCGCCAGCTCGACTACTGGGCGCGCACCGGCCTGGTCGCCCCCTCGGTGCGCACCGCCACCGGCTCCGGGACCCAGCGGCTGTACTCCTTCCGCGACATCCTCGTGCTCAAGGTGGTCAAGCGGCTGCTCGACACCGGTGTCTCGCTGCAGAACATCCGCAAGGCCGTCGACCACCTGCGCAACCGGGGGATCAAGGACCTCGCCAACGTGACGCTGTTCTCCGACGGCGCCACCGTGTACGAGTGCACCTCCGCCGAGGAGGTCGTCGACCTGCTCGCCGGCGGCCAGGGCGTGTTCGGCATCGCCGTCTCCGGCGCGCTGCGGGAGCTGTCCGGGGAGCTGGCCGAGCTGCCGGCCGAGCGGATCGACGGCAGCGCCGTGCACCGCGCCGACGACGAGCTCTCCCAGCGCCGCCGCCGCCGCGCCGCGGTGTGAGCTGTCGGCCGACCGGCCGACACCGCCGCCAGGTGCCGTTCCCCTGTCGAGCTGAGCCGCACCCGTCCGCTCCTCGGGGGACCCTGCGGGCCCCCGCTCGTCGGGACCTCCGGTGGCCCGGCCCGTCCCGTGCCCCGCTGGTACCGTCCAGCCAGTGACCGACCGTGCTCCGCTGACCGGGTCGCTGCCCTCGCTCGCCGACCTGGACCCGTCCGGTTCCTTCGCCGCCCGCCACATCGGCCCGCGCCCGGACGAGACGGCGCAGATGCTCGCCGCCGTCGGCTACGACACCCTCGACGCGCTGGTCGACGCCACCGTCCCCGAGGGGGTGCGCGACCGCGCGCCGCTGGCGCTGGCGCCGGCCGCTGACGAGGCCGCCGTCCTGGCCCAGCTGCGCGAACGCGCCCGGGCCAACGACGTCTACACCTCGATGATCGGGTTGGGGTACCACGGCACGATCACCCCGGCGGTGATCCAGCGGAACATCCTCGAGAACCCCGCCTGGTACACCGCCTACACGCCCTACCAGCCCGAGATCAGCCAGGGCCGGCTCGAGGCGCTGCTCAACTTCCAGACGATGGTCGCCGACCTCACCGGCCTGCCCGTCGCCGGCGCCTCCATGCTCGACGAGGCCACCGCCGCGGCCGAGGCGATGACGCTGGTCCGCCGGGCGGGCCGGGCCAGGCCCGACGCCGTCTTCGTCGTCGACGCCGACACCCTGCCGCAGACCCTCGCCGTGCTCGAGACCCGCGCCGAGCCGCTGGGCATCCGGCTGCACGTCACCGACCTGTCCGCCGGGTGGCCGGCCGACCTGCCCGAGGCCGGCGCGTTCGGCGTCCTGCTGAGCTACCCGGGCGCCAGCGGCGCCGTCCGCGACCACCGGGCGCTGGCCGCCGCCGCGCACGAGGCCGGCGCGGCCGTCGTCGTCGCCGCCGACCTGCTCGCGCTCACCCTGCTCGAGGCGCCCGGGGAGTGGGGCGCCGACGTCGCCTGCGGGACGACGCAGCGCTTCGGCGTCCCCCTCGGCTACGGGGGCCCGCACGCCGGCTACCTGTCGGTGGGGGAGAAGCTCGCCCGCCAGTTGCCCGGCCGGCTGGTCGGCGTCTCGGTCGACGCCGACGGCGCCCCCGCCTACCGCCTGGCGCTGCAGACCCGCGAGCAGCACATCCGCCGCGAGAAGGCGACCAGCAACATCTGCACCGCCCAGGTGCTGCTCGCCGTCATGGCCGGCGCCTACGCCGTCTACCACGGCGCCGAGGGGCTGGCCGCCATCGCCGCCCGCGTGCACCGCCACGCCCAGGCGCTGGCCGGCTGGCTCACCGCCGGCGGCGTCGAGCTGGTGCACCAGCAGTACTTCGACACCCTCGCCGTCCGGGTGCCCGGCCGGGCCGCCGAGGTGGTCGCCGCCGCCGCCGCGCGCCGGATCAACCTCTGGCAGGTCGACGACGACGTCGTGCAGGTCGCCTGCGACGAGACCACCACGCCGGAGGCCCTGCGCGCGGTCGCCGAGTCCTTCGGCGTGCCGGCGGGGGACCTCCCCGACGGCGGCGACGACGCCCTGCCGGCCGATCTCCGCCGGCGCACGCCGTACCTGACCCACCCGGTCTTCTCCGCGCACCGCTCGGAGACCGAGCTGATGCGCTACCTGCGCGCGCTGTCGGACAAGGACCTCGCCCTGGACCGCACGATGATCCCGCTGGGCTCGTGCACCATGAAGCTCAACTCCGCGGTGGAGATGGCCGCGGTCACCTGGCCGGAGTTCGCCGGCATCCACCCGTTCGCGCCCGCCGAGCAGGCCCGCGGTTTCCGGCAGCTGATCGACGAGCTGTGCGCCGACCTGGCCGAGATCACCGGCTACGCGGCGGTCAGCGTGCAGCCCAACGCCGGCTCGCAGGGCGAGTTCGCCGGCCTGATGGCCATCCGCGGCTACCACCGCTCCCGCGGCGAGGAGTCCCGCGACGTCTGCCTCATCCCGAGCTCCGCGCACGGCACCAACGCGGCCAGCGCGGTCATGGCCGGGATGCGCGTCGTCGTCGTGGCCTGCGACGAGGCCGGCAACGTCGACCTCGCCGACCTGCGGGCCAAGGTCGAGCAGCACGCCGCCCGGCTGGCCGCGATCATGCTCACCTACCCCTCCACCCACGGGGTGTTCGAGACCGAGGTGCAGGAGATCTGCGCCGCGGTGCACGACGCCGGCGGCCAGGTCTACGTCGACGGCGCCAACCTCAACGCGATGGTCGGGCTGGCCCGGCCGGGCCGGTTCGGCTCCGACGTCAGCCACCTCAACCTGCACAAGACCTTCTGCATCCCGCACGGCGGCGGCGGCCCCGGCGTCGGGCCGATCGGCGTCGCCGAGCACCTGGTGCCGTTCCTGCCCGGGCACCCGCTGGCCGACACCGGCGGCGCGGGGCCGACGATCTCGGCGGCGCCGTGGGGGTCGGCGGGCATCCTGCCGATCTCGTGGGCGTACCTGCGGCTGATGGGGCCCGACGGGCTCCGGCGGGCCACCGAGCACGCCATCCTCGGCGCCAACTACCTGGCCGCCCGGCTGCGCGAGCACTTCCCGGTCCTCTACACCGGCGCGACCGGCCTGGTGGCGCACGAGTGCATCCTCGACATCCGGCCGCTCACCAAGGCGACCGGCGTGACCAACGACGACATCGCCAAGCGGCTGATCGACTTCGGCTTCCACGCGCCGACGATGAGCTTCCCGGTGGCCGGCACGCTGATGGTCGAGCCGACCGAGAGCGAGGACAAGGGCGAGCTCGACCGGTTCGTCGAGGCGATGGCGACCATCCGCGCCGAGATCGCGAAGGTCGCCTCCGGCGAGTACGACCGCGCCGACAACCCGCTGCGCAACGCGCCGCACACCCTGGCGATGGTGGCGGGGGGGTGGGGCCGGCCCTACCCGCGCGAGGCGGCCGTCTTCCCGGTGCGCGGGCTGGTCGGCCGGCAGTACCTCAGCCCGGTGCGGCGCATCGACCAGGCGTACGGCGACCGGAACCTGGTCTGCTCGTGCCCGCCGCCGGAGGCCTTCGCCGACCCCGACCCCGCCGAGATCGCCGCGGACCTCGACGGCGGCCGCACGCCCGCCCGCGGCGAGGGCGCTCCCGACGACCTCGGCACGACCGAGGACGTGGTGGGGGCCCGGGCCTGAGCCAGGGCCCCGCCGCGCTCAGCGCCCGCGGCGGGGTCCGGCAGCGGGGCCTAGACCAGCTCGGGGGCCCGCCAGGTGTGGTGGTCGGGGACGGCGCGGCCGTCGGGCAGCAGCTCGCCGTCGTCGTCGAAGAGGACGACGCCGTTGCACAGCAGCCGCCAGCCCTGCTCGGGGTGGCTGGAGACGACGACGGCCAGGTCGCGGGCCTCGCTGTCGGCGTCGGGGCAGGAAGTCGGGTGGGAGCACATGGTTCTCTCCTGGGAAGTGCCGGCCGGGGCGGCCGGTGTCACTGCAGGTGTTCGTCCTGTCACGGGCGTGCCTGGAGTGTGCTCCCGCGCACATCCCCCTGTCAGGGGACGAACTCGCCGTCCCCGCCCGCCCGGGTGGGCAGGTGTCGCCATGGCGCAGCGCCCGGCGCGCGGCGCACCATGCGCGGGGGTGCGTCGCGGCGGCCGATGAGTCGCGCCCCCTCGACCGGTCGGACCAGCATGACCACCGGAGAGATCGACCCCCGGTACGGCGACGCGTCGGCCACCCCGCCGCCGTGGTCGGACATCGAGCGCCTGCTGGCCGACGCGCAGCTGTACTGGATCATCACCGTCCGGGCGGACGGCCGGCCGCACGCCGTCCCGCTCGTGGGCGTCTGGCACGACGGCGCCTTCGCGTTCTGCACGGGTGCGCAGGAGCAGAAGCAGCGCAACCTCGCCGCCAACCCGCACGTCGCGGTGACCACCGGCAGCACCGGGGCGCACGGCTGGAACACCGGCACCGACGTGGTGGTCGAGGGCACCGCGGTCCGGGTGACCGATCCTGGGGCGCTGCGGGAGCTGGCCGCCGCGTGGTCGGCCAAGTACGGCGACGACTGGCGCTTCGACGTCCGCGGCGAGGAGTTCGTGGAGGCCGTGGAGGGCGGCGGCCGCGCCCTGGTCTACCGGGTGCCGCCCGCCAAGGTCCTCGCCTTCGGGGGCGGGCACGGGCAGACGCGCTACCGCTTCTGAGCTCAGATCTTGCGCAGCAGCACCCGCCGCACGGAGTGGTCGGCCGACTTCTGCAGCACCAGGCGGGCGCGCGAGCGCGTGGGGGCGATGTTGTCGCGCAGGTTCGGCCCGTTCACCGCGGCCCAGATGCCCAGCGCCGTCTCCCGCGCCTGGTCGTCGGAGAGCCCGGCGAAGCGGTGGAAGTAGGCCGAGGTGTCGGCGAAGGCGGTGCGGCGCAGCGCGAGGAAGCGGTCGACGTACCACTGCCGGATGTCGGCCTCGGCGGCGTCGACGTAGACCGAGAAGTCGAAGAAGTCGGAGAGGAAGACCTCGGGGACGGTGCCGTCGGCGCGGTGACCGGCCTGCAGCACGTTGAGCCCCTCCAGCACGAGGATGTCCGGCCGGTCCACCGTCTGCCGGGCCTCGGGGACGATGTCGTACGACTGGTGGGAGTACACCGGCGCCGACACCTCCGGCACCCCCGACTTCACGTCGGCCAGGAACCGCAGCAGCCGGCGCCGGTCGTAGCTCTCGGGGAAGCCCTTGCGGCCCAGCAGCCCGCGCTCCTCCAGCACGGCGTTGGGCAGCAGGAACCCGTCGGTGGTGACCAGGTCCACCCGCGGGGCGCCCGGCGCGGCGGCGAGCAGGGTCTGCAGCAGCCGCGCGGTCGTGCTCTTGCCGACGGCGACGCTGCCGGCCACGGCGATGACGTAGGGCACCTTCTCGGTGCGGTCGCCGAGGAAGTCGTGCTGCGCCGCCCAGAGCCGCCGGCTGGCCGTCACGTGCAGGTCGAGCAGCCGCGCCAGCGGCAGGTAGACCGTGGCCACCTCGTCGAGGTCGATCCGGTCGCCGAGGCTGGCCAGGGCGTCCAGCTGCTCCGCGTCGAGCGGCAGCGTCGACCCCGCCGCGAGGGCTCGCCACGAGCCGCGGTCGAACACCGCGTACGGCGAGATCTGGGGGCGGGTACCGGCCGTCACGGCGACCATGGTGCCGTTCGGCTCCCCGCGGTCACCCGGGCGGGTGGGAGAGCCGCACCGGATCGCTCCGAACGGGGAGGCCGCCCGGCGGCGCCGTCTACTGTGCCGGTGTGCCGACTTCGCGCGGGCTGCTCGACTGCATCGAGCGCTACTTCGCCGCCGCGCCGCTGCCCGACGCGCGGATCGAGGCCGTCGGCGCCCTCGACGTCCCCGTCGGCGACCCGGCCTGGCCGTTCCCGGCGCGGCCCCGGGCCGGCGCGGGCAAGGTGACGCCCAACGACGTCCGCACCGCCGTCGTGCTGCAGCAGGGCAGCGGGCTGCCGGTCGGCCTCGAGTGGATCTGCGAGCGCTCGCCGGAGCTGGCCGGGGTGGCCCGCGCCGCCGGCCTGGCCGTGGACGAGCTGCCGCTGCTGGTGGCCGACGAGCCGGTGGAGCTGCTCCTGCCGCACGGCGTCCGCCTCTACCTGGTGGGCGCCGACGACCCGGAGCTGCCGCGCTACGAGCGGGTCGCCCAGGTCGCCTTCGCCCACCCCGGCGGGCGGCGCGACGTCGACGAGGGCCCGGTGGACACCTCGCCGGAGGCCGTGGCGCGCACGGCGGTGCTGCGCGAGCGGATCGCCGCCGGGCGCACGGTGATGATGGTCGCCGTCGAGCACGACGAGCCGGTCGCCGTCGGCTCCCACCAGCCGGTCGACGTCGACGGCACGGAGGTCTCCGAGATCGTCGGCGTGGCCACCCTGCCGCGGCTGCGCGCCCGGGGGCTCGGCGCGGCCCTGGCCTCGGCGCTCACCGCGCACGCCCGGGAGACCGCCGACCTGGTCTTCCTCACCGCGGGGGACGACGACGTCGCCCGCGTCTACGAGCGGGTCGGCTTCGCCCGCCTGGCCACGACCGGCGTCGCCGAGCCCCCCGACGCGGAGCGCTGACCGGGGGCCCTCACTGCTCCTCGTAGGTGGCGACCAGGGTGGCGCGGGCCAGCGTGTGGAAGAACAGGTTGAACCCGAGCACGGCCGGGGTGGTGTCCGGGCCGACGTCGAGCCGCTCGGTGTCGACGGCGTGCACCACGACGAAGTAGCGGTGCGTGCCGTGGCCCGACGGCGGGGCGGCGCCCACGTAGCCGGCGAAGCCGCCGTCGTTGCGCAGCTGCACGGCGCCCTCGGGCAGCTGCGGGTGGTCCTTGTCGCCGGCACCGCTGGGCAGCTCGGTCACCGACGCCGGGATGTTCGCCACCGCCCAGTGCCAGAAGCCGCTGGCCGTCGGGGCGTCCGGGTCGTAGACGGTGACCGCGAAGCTCCTGGTCCCCTCGGGGAAGCCGGACCACGACAGCTGCGGCGAGCGGTCCTCGCCACCGGCGCCCATGACGCCGCTGACGTGCGGCGTGGCCAGCGGCGCGCCGTCGGAGCAGTCGGAGCTGGTCACGGTGAAGCTCGGCACCTGCGGCAGGAAGTCGTAGGGGTTGGGCGGCACGGGGCGGTCGGCCATGACGAGCTCCCTCGGTCTGGGGCGGTGGGGACGGCGGGCGCCGCCCCCTCCGCGACCCTAGGGCGCCCCGGTCGGGGGTGCAGGGCCCGACCAGCGGGTTCGGCAGGGCTCCCGGGAGCATTCCTCTGTAGCGTCGAGGCGTGCTCGGTCTCCCGGCGTCCACCCGCGCGTGCCTGTTCGACCTCGACGGCGTCCTGACCCGGACGGCGACGGTGCACTTCGCCGCCTGGAAGCGCACCTTCGACGAGTTCCTGCGCGAGCGGGAACCGGGGATGCCGGAGTTCACCCAGCTCGACTACAACCGCTACGTCGACGGCCGGGCGCGCGCCGACGGCGTCCGCCGCTTCCTGGAGAGCCGCGGCATCACGCTGCCGGAGGGCAGCCCCGGCGATCCCTGGGAGGCCGGCACCGTGCAGGCGATCGCCACGCGCAAGAACGAGGCCGTCCTCCGGGAGCTGGAGGAGCACGGCGTGGAGGTGTACCCCGGCTCGGTGCGCTACCTGCGGGCGGTCAAGGACGCCGGGCTGGCCACCGCGGTGGTGACCGCGTCGGCCAACGGCGCGCAGGTCATCGCCGCCGGCGGCTTCGCCGACCTGATCGACGAGCGGGTCGACGGCGTCGTCGCCGCCCGCGAGCAGCTGCGCGGCAAGCCGCACCCCGACACCTTCCTGGCCGGCGCGCGGGCGCTCGGGGTCGAGCCGGCGGCGGCCGTGGTCTTCGAGGACGCGCTGGCCGGCGTCGAGGCCGGGCGGGCCGGGCAGTTCGGCTTCGTGGTCGGCGTCGACCGGGTCGGCCAGGCCGAGCAGCTCGCCGAGCACGGTGCCGACGTCGTGGTCCAGGACCTCGCCGAGCTGCTCGACGGCCCGGGCGGGACGGGGGAGGGGCGATGACCGAGGGGCGGGCGAGCTTCCCGATCGAGCCGTGGTCGCTGACCGAGATCGGCATGGACCACGGCTCGCTGGGCGTGCACGAGTCGGTGTTCGCCCTCGCCAACGGGCACATCGGCATGCGCGGCTCGTTCGAGGAGGGGGAGCCGGTCGTCGTGCCGGGCACCTACCTCAACGGCTTCTACGAGGAGCGCCCGCTGCCCTACGCCGAGGCCGGCTACGGCTACCCCGAGCAGGGGCAGACCGTCGTCAACGTCACCGACGGCAAGCTCATCCGGCTGCTGGTGCGCGACTCGCCGCTCGACCTCAACTACGGCGAGATCCTCGAGCACCGCCGCACGCTCGACCTGCGGGCCGGGGTGCTGCGGCGGCTCACCGAGTGGCGCTCGCCCAGCGGCCGCACCGTGCGGGTGACCAGCACCCGGCTGGTGTCGCTGGTCCGCCGCTCGATCGCGGCGATCGAGTACCAGGTGGAGGTCGCCGACGACCTCGGTGACCTGTACGTCGCGCTCCAGTCCGACCTGCTGGCCAACGAGGAGGTCGGCACCTCCGAGAGCGACGACCCGCGCGCCGCCGCGGCGCTGGCCAACCCGCTGGTGTCCGAGCTGTCGGTCGGCCGGGGCCGGCGCGCCGTCCTCGTGCACCGCACGCAGCGCAGCCGGCTGCGCATGGCCGCCGGCATGGAGCACGTCGTCGAGGTGCCCGACACCAGCACCGAGGACATCGAGGCCAACGGCGACCTGGCCCGCTACACGCTGGCCGCCCGGCTGCCGCAGGGCAGCTCGCTGCGCCTGGTCAAGTTCCTCGCCTACGGCTGGTCCTCCCGCCGCTCCGGGGCGGCGCTGCGCGACCAGGTCGAGGCCTCGCTGGCCACGGCCAAGCTGGCCGGCTGGGAGCGGCTGCTGCGCGAGCAGCGCGAGCTGCTCGACCAGCACTGGGACGAGGCCGACGTCGAGATCACCGGCGACGACGAGCTGCAGCAGGCGGTGCGGGTGGGCATGTTCCACGTCCTGCAGGCGGGCCTGCGCGCCGAGCGGCAGCCGATCCCGGCCAAGGGCCTGACCGGCCCCGGCTACGACGGCCACACCTTCTGGGACACCGAGACCTACGTGCTGCCGGTGCTCACCTACACCGCGCCGGGCGCGGCCCGCGACGCGCTGCGCTGGCGGCACTCGACCCTGGAGAAGGCCCGGGAGCGGGCCTGCGTGCTCGGGCTGCAGGGCGCGGCGTTCCCGTGGCGGACCATCCGCGGGGAGGAGACCTCCGGGTACTGGCCGGCGGGGACGGCGGCCTTCCACATCAACGCCGACATCGCCGACGCCGTCGTCCGGTACTGGCACGCCACCCTCGACGAGGACTTCGACCGCGACTTCGGCGCCGAGCTGCTCATCGAGACCGCCCGGCTGTGGGCGTCGCTGGGCCACTTCGACCCCGAGCACGGGTTCCGCATCGACGGGGTGACCGGCCCCGACGAGTACACGGCGGTGGTGGACAACAACGTCTACACGAACCTGATGGCGCAGCGGAACCTGCGCGAGGCCGTCCGCGCGGTCAAGCGGCAGCCCGAGGTGGCCGGCCGGCTCGACGTCACCGACGCCGAGCTGCAGACCTGGACGCGCGCCGCCGACCTCATGGCGGTGCCCTACGACACCCAGCGCGGCGTGCACATGCAGTCCGACGCCTTCACCCACCACGAGGAGTGGGACTTCGAGAGGACCCCGGCGGACAGGTACCCGCTGCTGCTGCACTACCCGTACTTCGACATCTACCGCAAGCAGGTGATCAAGCAGGCCGACCTGGTCATGGCGCTGCACCTGCGCGGGGACGCCTTCACGCTCGAGGAGAAGATCGCCGACTTCGCCTACTACGAGGCGCGGACCGTGCGCGACTCCTCGTTGTCGGCGGCCCAGCAGGCCGTGGTCGCCGCGGAGACCGGGCACCTGCAGCTCGCCCACGACTACTGGGGCGAGGCGGCGCTGACCGACCTGCAGAACCTGCACCACAACTCCGGCCACGGCCTGCACATCGCCTCGCTGGCCGGCGGCTGGACGGTCGCCGTCGCCGGCTTCGGCGGGCTGCGCGACCACTCCGGGGAGCTGCAGTTCTCCCCGCGGCTGCCCGAGCGGATCACCCGGCTGCGCTTCCGCGTCGTCTACCAGGGGCGCTGCCTGTCGGTGACGGTGGAGAGGGACCAGGCCACCTACCGGCTGCGCGAGGGGGAGCCGCTGGACATCCGCCACCACGGCCGGCAGGTCACCGTCGACCACGAGGACCTCGTGCTGGCGATCCCGCCGGCGCCGCAAGTCGAGCCGGTGCACCAGCCGAAGGGCGCCGAGCCGCGCCGCCGCAGCCGCTGAGGACGCCGTCGTCGGCCTGCCGGCCCACACCGCGGCGAGGTGGCGTCCTCCGCTGCGCTGAGCCCGGCCGGTAGCGGCCCGCCTCGGCGGTGGCGTCCCCCTGCTACGACCGTTATCCCCAACACGGCGCGGCGTCAGCCGCCGACGAGCCACCAGCCGCCGAGGAGGAGAGCGGCGAGGTCGACGACGAGGAACAGCCCGACCCACACGGCGGCCGGGAGGCGGGTGAGGCGGGCCAGCTGGTCGGCGTCGGAACCGGGTGCGCGGCGGCGGCGCCGGGAGCGCTGCAGCTCGAGCACGGTCTTCGGCGCCGCCAGCAGCAGGAACCAGGTGCCCACGGCGGCGAACGCGGCCTGGCCCTGCGGCGGCAGCCACCAGGTGGCGGCGAAGACGACGACGCCGGTCACGAGGACCGACCACAGGCCGTACCAGTTGCGGATCTGCAGCAGCAGGAGCGCGAGCAGGAGCAGCAGCGCCCACAGCAGGCCGACCGCGTGCCCGGTGGCCAGCAGGGCGGCGGCGCCCAGCCCGAACAGGCCGGGTCCGGTGTAGCCGGCCGCGAGGGTGAGCACCATGCCGAGCCCCGTCGGCCGGCCGGAGGAGACGGTCAGGCCCGAGGTGTCGGAGTGCAGGCGGATGCCCGACAGCCGTCGCCCGGCCGCCAGCGCGACCACCCCGTGCGCGCCCTCGTGGGCGATCGTCACGGCGTGCCGGGTGATCCGCCAGAGGGCGGGGGAGAGGACCAGCAGGGCGGCCGCGGCCGCGGTGCCGTACAGCACCTCCGGCGCCGGGTCGGGGACGACGGCGGTGACGCGGTCCCAGAACCGGCCGAGGAGCTCCACGGTCGGACAGCCTCCCAGGAGATGCTGTGCGCGGGCGGCAGGACGCCCAGCTGCGCGCGCGGCGGCGGACGGCCCGGACGGCGGCGCGCGTGGCGGCGCTCACGGCCCGCCGGCGCCCGCCGCGCGCCGGCGGCTAGCGGGCCGCGGGGACGTCGTCGTCGGCGGCGGCCGCCAGGTCGTCGAGGCCGGCCAGGGAGAGGGTGCGGGCCGGCGCGCTGCCGCCGCGGACCAGCACCCGCAGCCGCCCGCCGGCGGCGCGGACCCGCCGGTCGGCCTCGAGCACCAGCCCGACCCCGGCGCTGGCCAGGTAGGTCACCTCCCGCAGGTCCAGGACCAGCTCCCCGCCCGGCCGGTCGGCCGCGGCGAGGAGCCGGGAGGCCGCCGTCGCGCTCGTGGCCAGGTCGAGCTCGCCGGCCAGCGCCACGGTGCCGCCGTCGGCGGTGACGGTGACCCGCAGGTCGTCGACGGCGGCACCGGCGGCGCGGAGCGCGGGGACCACCGGTCCGGCCCCCGCGGCTCGCGGGCGCACGCGGAAGCGCACCGTCGTCCCGCCGCCCGGGGTCGGCTCGACGACGACGCCCTCGGCCAGCCGGCGGATGAGCAGCAGCCCGCGGCCGCGGAAGCCCGGGTCCTCGGGGATCGCCCGCCAGGCGCCGAAGTCCTCGACGTCGACCGCCACCGCGCCGTCGGCGGTCCAGGCGAGGCGGTAGGCGCACTCGCCGGGGGTGGTGCCGCGGTAGGCGTGCTCGACGGCGTTGGCGACCGCCTCGCCGAGGGCCAGCTGCAGGTCCTCGGTGGTCTCCTCGGGCAGGCCCGCCTCGTCGGCCCATGCCTGCACAGCGCGCCGGACGCGGGCGAGCCGGGCCGGGTCGGCCGGCAGCCGGTCCTCCAGCGGCGCCGGGACCAGCCGCGCCGCCACGAGCGCGACGTCGTCGGGCTGGTCGGTGTCGGCGAGGATCTCGTCGAGCAGCAGGGTGGCCAGCCGCTGCGGTGGCTCGGCGGCGTGCCGCACCGCCGCGGCGGCCAGCCGGTCCAGCCCCGCGTCCAGCGTCTCGTCGCGCCGCTCCACCAGCCCGTCGGTGTAGAGCAGCAGCACCGCCCCGGCCTCGATGCGGGCGGTCCCCTCGGAGTACGGCGGCCGGCCGGGCACGCCGAGGACGGTGCCGGCGCCGGCGGAGTCGAGGTAGCGGGCCCGGCCGCCGGACACCACCAGCGGCGGGGGGTGCCCCGCCCGGGCCCAGCGGATGGTGCCGCGCGCGGCGTCGACCACCAGGCACAGCGCGCTCGACGCCGTGGCGCCCGGTAGCCGGGAGGCGAAGCGGTCGAGCAGTTCCAGCGCCTCGGCCGGGCCCGCGCCGGTGAGCAGCGTGGAGGAGAGCGCGCTGCGCAGCTGGCCCATGACGGCGGCCGCGGCCGGGCCCTGGCCCACGACGTCCCCGACGGCGAAGGCGACGCAGTCGTCGTCGAGCTGCACGACGTCGTACCAGTCGCCGCCGGCCTGGGTGCCCTCGGCGCCGGGCAGGTAGCGCGCGGCGAGCGCCAGCCGGTCCAGGCCGGGCAGCCCCTGGGGGAGCAGGTTGCGCTGCAGCGTCTCGGCGATGCGCTGCTGCGCCCGGTAGAGCCGGGCCCGGTCGAGGGCCTGGGCGCACTGCTCGGCGAGGGCGAGCAGCGTGGCCCGCTCGGTCGCGGTCAGCCGGCGCGCCGAGGGGAAGCCGACGCCGAGGGCGCCGATGCTCGTGCCGCCCACGGCCAGGGGGAGGGCGACGCCGCCCGCGCTGCCCGTCCGGGCCATGTTCTCGTCGAGGTCGGGGTGCCGGTCGGGGTGCTGCGCCGACCAGGCGGCGAAGTCCTCGAACCACTGCGGGCTGCGCTCGTGCACGGCGAGGGTGAGCGGGCGGACGGTGCTCAGCGGGATGCTGCGCCAGCGCTCGCCGTGACCGGAGCCGTCGGCGTCCTGCACCAGGGCGGTGAGCACCCGCTGCGGCTGGTCGACCTCGTACACCGCCACGACGCTGTCGGGGCCCAGCAGCTGGCGGACGTGGTCGGCGGCGGTGACGGCGACCGACGTCGGCGTGGTGGCCGCGGAGAGCGCGGCGGTGGCCCGCTGCAGCAGGGACAGCCGCTGCGCGGTGGCCCGCTCCTCGGCCAGCAGCAGCGCGTTGTCGATGGCCAGCGCGGCCCGGCCGGCGATCTCCTCGGCGAGCTCGCGGTCGTCGGCGTTGAACCCGGGGGCCTCGGGGCGCCGGCCCAGGCCGAGCACCGCGAGCACCCGGCCCCGCACCACCAGCGGCACGACCATGGCCGAGTTCGCCTCCAGCCGGCGGCGCAGCTCGGCCGGTCCGGCGTCGCGGGAGGGGATCACCGGGACGTCGGACCGGGCCGGCCGGGTCACCGTGCGGCCGGTGTCCACGGCCTGCCGGGTCATCGGCGTCTCCGCCGGGTAGGAGGCGAGCGCGTCCTCGGTGGCGGGGTCCAGGGCCGCCTGGGTGACCCGGTGCAGCCGCCCGTCGTCGTCGACCCGGCGGACGTCGCAGGCGTCGGAGAGGCGGCTGGTGACGACCAGCCGGGCCAGGGCGCCGAGCTGCGCCTCCATGTCGCCGGCGCGGTCGAGCGCGGCGCCGACCTCGGCGAGGAGGGTCTGCCGCTGGCTCTCGCGGTAGCGGGCGTTGATGTCGGTGCAGCTGCCGACGAAGCCGGCCCGGCCGCCCAGGGGGACGGCCCGCTCGATCAGCCAGTGGTAGGCGCCGTCGGCCCGCTGGAGGCGGTACTCGATCTCCCAGGGGCGGTGGTCGGCGACGGCGGCGCCCACCGTCTCCACGTACCGGTCGCGGTCCTCGGGGTGCAGCCGCTGCTGCCACCGGTCGGCGAGGTCCTCGTCGCCGGCCGCGCCCGTGAACTCGCGCCAGGCGGCGTTGAGGAAGACCCGCCGCCCCGCGGCGTCGGCCACCCAGATGAGCGCCGGGGCGAGGTCGGCCATCGCGCGGAACCGCTCCTCGGCGTCCCGGCGCACCCGGCCCAGCTCGAGGTGGGCGCCGACGCGGGCCATCAGCTCGCGGGCGGAGAACGGCTTGACCAGGTAGTCGTCGGCGCCGGCGGCGAGCCCCTCGACCGCGGCCTCCTGCCCCGCCCGCGCCGAGAGCAGCAGCACCGGGACCCGGGCGGTCCGCTCGTCGGCGCGCAGCGCCGCCAGCAGCCCCAGGCCGTCCAGCCGGGGCATCATGACGTCGCTCACCACGAGGTCCGGCGGGGCCGCCAGGGCGGCGTCGAGGGCGGCCTGGCCGTCGGAGACGACCTCGACGGCGTAGCGGCCGGCCAGCAGCCGCTGCAGGTACTCGCGCATGTCGGCGTTGTCGTCGGCCACCAGGACCCGGCCGGGAGCGCGCGCCAGCGGGTCGGCGTCGGCGGTGTCGGCGACGGGCAGCTGCGCCGGGCCAGCCTCGCCCGCGCCGGGCAGCCAGCGCATCGCCTCGGTGACGAAGGGGACCGCGGCCGCCGACACGGCCGTGCCCGCTGCCTCCTGCGCCACCTGGTCGGCCGGCAGGTGCGCCGAGCCCAAAGGCAGGGTGACGGTGAACGTCGTCCCGAGGCCGGCCTCGCTCTCGGCGGTGATCGCGCCGCCGTGCAGCCCCACCAGCTCCCGCACCATGGCCAGGCCGATGCCGCTGCCCTCGCCGGAGCGGGACCGCGCCCGCCGGACGCGGTGGAAGCGCTCGAACAACCGCGGCAGCTCCTCGGCCGGCACCCCGGTGCCGGTGTCGGCGACGGTGAGGACGGCGCGGTCGCCCGACCGCCGCAACCGCACGGTGATCCCGCCCTCGAACGTGAACTTGACCGCGTTCGACAGCAGGTTGAGGACGACCTTCTCCCACATGTCCCGGTCGACGTGGACCGGGGTGCCCAGCGGCGGGCAGTCGACGGTGAAGTCGAGGCCGGCGCGCTCCACCGCCGAGCGGAAGACGCTGGCCAGCTCGGTGGTGGCGGCGGCGAGGTCGACCGGCTCGAACCGGGCCTCGATGCGCCCGGCCTGCAGCCGGGAGAAGTCCAGCAGGGTGTTGACCAGCCGGCCCAGCCGCTGCGCGTTGCGCTCGATGACCTCCAGCTCGGCCCGGGCGCGGGCGTCGGCCGCCACGGCCGGCGACTCCAGCAGCTCCCGCAGGGGGCCGGTGATCAGCGTGAGCGGCGTGCGGAACTCGTGGCTGACGTTGGAGAAGAAGTCGGTCTTGGCGCGGTCGAGCTCGGCCAGCGCCTCGGCCCGGCGGCGCTCGGCCTCGTAGCTGCCGGCGTTGACCAGCCCGGAGGCGATCTGGCTGGCCACGAGCCCGACGAAGCCGCGGTAGGCCTCGTCGTAGGCGCGGTGCGGGTTCAGCCCCACCACGAGGAAGCCGGCGACCGGGCCGAGCTCCTGCGCCGACGACGTCAGCGGGAGCGCGACCGCCCGCCGCGGAGGCTGCGCCCACGCCCCGGTGGGCAGCTGCGGGAACCGCTCGGCGAGGTCCTCGACGAGCACCTGCTCGCCGGCGCGCAGCCGGTCGAGGGGCCAGGCGGGGCGCGGGTCGGCGTCGTCGATGCCCAGCGGCGCCGCGGGGTCGCCGGGGGCGATGCCGGCCGCCGCCCCCAGCCGGGCGCCGCCCCGCTCGTCGACCAGGTAGACGAGGCTGAAGGGCAGGTCGGCGAGGTTGCGGTCGAGCTCGCGGCGGACGGCGGCGAGCACGTCCTGCTCGGTGCGGGCCCCGGCGACCGCGGTGCCCAGGTCGCGCAGCGTCCCCATGCGCCGCTCGGCGAGCACCCGCTCGGTGGTCTCGGCGACGACGCAGAGCATGCCCTCGACCCGGCCGTCGTCGCCGTCGAGGGGGCTGTACGAGAAGGTGTGGTAGGTCTCCTCGCGGTAGCCGCTGCGCTCGAGGAACAGCAGCAGGTCCTCGTCCCAGGTGGCGAGGCCCGTGTCGAGCACCGAGCGGATGCGCGGACCGATGTCCTGCCAGATCTCGGCCCACACCTCGGCGGCCGGCCGGCCCAGCGCCCACGGGTGCTTGGCCTGCAGCGTGTCGCGCCAGTAGGCGTCGTTGTAGAAGAACGTCAGGTCCGGGCCCCAGGCCGCCCACATGGAGAAGCGCGAGGTCAGCACGATCCGGACCATGTTGCGCAGGCCCGCGGGCCAGCTGTCGGGGGGGCCGACGGTGGTGGCGCCCCAGTCGCGCTCGGCCATGGCCCGACCCAGCTCGCCGCCGTTGCGGAAGAGCGGGTCGTCCATGCGGGCAGCCACCTCTCTGGGCGCTCGCCGAGCCCCCCGTCGCAGGCCGCGCCCCGGCCCAGCAGGCATTGTGCCAGCAGGGAAACCGCGTAGCTCCCCGGGAGCGGGACTGCCACCATCGCTGCCGTGGAGCTGCTCGCCTCGCTGCCGGCCTTCGTCCTGGCCGTGCTGCTCATCTCCGCCTCGCCCGGGCCGGCGATGGCGCTGATCTTCCGGCGCGCCGCGCTGCGCGGGTTGCGCGGCGCCGTCCCCACCGTGCTCGGCCTGGAGGCCGGGCTCTACGTCTGGGCCCTGTTCGCCGGCGCCGGCTTCGCCAGCCTCGTGGCGGCCTCCGAGGTGGCCTACCTGGTGCTCCGGGTGGTCGGCGCGGCGGTGCTGCTGTACCTGGGGGTCAAGGCGCTGCGCACCGCCTGGGTGGAGCGGCGGGGCACGGCCGCCCCCGAGACGGCCGCCGCCGGGCCCGTCCCGCGACGGCGCTGGTGGACCGCGTTCGGCGAGGGCGTCGTCGTGCAGCTGGCCAACCCCAAGGCGGCCGTCTTCATGATCGCGTTCTACCCGCAGTTCGTGCCCGCAGACGGCCCCGTCTTCGCCACCACCGCGCTGCTGGGGCTGCTGCAGATCGCCCTCGAGACCGGGCTCTACCTGGCGCTGGCCGCGGGCGTGGCCCGCGCGGGCGGCTGGTTCCGGCGGCCGCGCATCCGGGCCCGGGTGGAGGCGGTCAGCGGCACGGTCCTGGTCGCGCTGGGGCTCCGAGTGGCGACGACGGCCCGCTGACCGGACGATCCTCGCCGGTGGGAGGGGGAGGAGCGGTACCCGCCATCTCCGGTGTCGGACAGGGGAGTGGTGCGACGGTGAGCAACTTCCGGTACAGGCCCAGCAAGCCGGTGGCGGTCCTGACGGCCGTCGTCGGGGCGGCGATGCTGGTGTTCGGGATCGTCCAGCTCGCCTCGGCCGACGACGGCGGCGGCCGCGCGTTCCTCGCGGTCTGGTGCGTCGGCGTCGTCGCGATCGTGTCGCTCAACCTCTGGGCGGCGTTCTCGCAGAAGGGCTCGCTGGCCACCTTCACGCGGGTGGACGACGACCGGTCGTCACAGTGACGAAAAGCCGTCCAGGGCCCGGGTGAGGTTGACCGCGTTGCCGTCGGGGTCCTGCACGTGCAGCACGCGCCGGCCCCACGGCATGTCGGTCGGCCCGCCGGTGACGCGGCCGCCGAGATCCGTCACGCGCGGCAGGAGCGCGTCGACGTCGGGCACGTCGACGCTGAGCACCACCCGGCCAGGTGGGCCGACGGCGACGTCCTCGTCGGCGACGAGACCGAGGGTGACGTCGTCGACCCGCAGGCCGAGGTAGGACACCGGGCCGTCCTCGGGGACCCGCTGGGCCACCTCGACCCCGAGCACGCCGGCGCAGAAGGCGTGGAGCCGTTCCACGTCGGGCGTGGCGAGGATCGGCTGCAGGGTGAGCGGCCGCCGGTGGACGACGAAACGTCACCGTGACGGAAGCGGAGCGGTCTCCCTGGTCTCCCTGGAGCCGGCAGGGGCGGGGCGGCCGCGTCGGCGAGCTCGGCGACGGCGCGTGCGGCTCGGCTGCCGACGGGTCCCGGCCGGGGCGGATCGTCGGCGACCGGGGCCGACGGCTGGTGGGTGGGCCGCGCCTCGGTGGCAGGTCGACCATGCCGGGGTGGCGCCGACGACGCGTGCCCGCCGACCATCCGCGAGGGGATGGGTGGCCGGAGGGGGTGCCACTGGGCTAGTTGACATAACAGTTCTTATCGGCGCACGGATATGAGCCGCCTAGAGGGGGCGCCGCAGCACCGGCTCGAGCTGCCCGTGCGTGGCCGGGCATCGCGTCGGCCGGGTCCGGGCCTCTCGGGCCGGCACGCCCGTGGCCGGTCCGGGTCACGCCGGGATCGGCCTCGCGTCGGCGACCGACGCCACCGGTCGCCGGCGTCGTCGGGTCGGCGGCTCCCCTGCGTGATCATCTCCGCATCATGATCGACTCTCGGGGACGATCTCCTTGCGGTGTCGCCCGGGAGGCCCCGGACCACTCCTCCGCCACCCGCCAGGCCGCCCCTGGTTCCGTCACAGTGACAGAACTCCGGGGATGTGAGCGGATGGACGGCGGCCACCGGGCCGATGTCGTTTCGCCGGTGCGGCACCGGGAAACGGTCCGGTCATGGAGATCCGACGCCCGCTCGCCGCTCTGCTGACCGCTCTGGCGCTGTTCGGCGGCGGCGCGACGCTCACCTCGTGCGGCGACCCCGCCGGACAGGACCGCAACGACGGCACCACCGACGACACCGGCAACCAGACCGGCGGCGCGACCGAGACCTCGGAGCCCTCCGAGACGTCGGAGTCGAACCTGCCGGACAACAGCAACCAGGAGGAGAACGAGGACGACGGCAGCGGCGCCGACGTCGGCAACGACTGAGCGGACCTCAGCCGGCGCGCTCGGAGACCCAGAGCTTGTCCAGCCGGCCGGTGGAGCGCAGCAGGTCGGCCAGCGAGCGCTCGAGCTCGGCCTTGGTCGGCTCCTCGGCGAGCAGCGTCTGCACGTCCTCGAGGGCGCAGCGCAGCTGGTACAGCCGGTCCTGCAGCCCGTCGAGCTCCGCCCGGGTCACCAGGACGACGTCACCGGACAGCCCGGCCTTGGAGGTGGCGGAGCGCTGCTCGTAGGCGCGCTGCCGGCAGGCCTGGCCGCAGTACATGCGCGGCCGGCCCACCGAGCCCTGCTGCGGCAGGACACGGCGGCACCAGCCGCAGCGGCGCTCCTCCGCGCTCCCCCGGTGCCGGTCGGTCGAGAGCCGGACGCCCTCCGTCGTCCCGGCCGTTTGCTGCTTCGCCACGACTGGGCACGCTAGACGCAAGACACCGACATTCCCCGGCGGGCGCGCCAGGACGCGCCGGGCGTGGCGTCGGTCGCCCCGTCGGGAGGAGCGTCGTGACCGCTGCCGAGCCGCCGTTCCCCGACCTGCCCGGGGAGGACGCGCTGCGCGCCGCGGGCAGCCTCAAGTGGTCGCGCCACCGGCCGGCGCTGGGCGCGTTCGTCGCCGAGATGGACTTCGGCACCGCCCCGGCGGTGGCGCAGGCGCTGCACGCGGCGGTCGACCGCGGCCGGCTGGGCTACCTCACCGACGAGGACGCCGCGGCCCTGGCCGAGGCCTGCGCCGGCTGGCAGCGCCGCCGCTACGGCTGGACCGTGCCGCCCGCCTGGATCGCCCCGGTCGCCGACGTCGTGGCCGCGCTGCAGGCGACCGTGGAGCTGTTCACCCCGCCGGGCAGCGCGCTGGTGCTGCCCACCCCTGCCTACATGCCCTTCCGCACCCTGCCCGGCCGGCTGGGCCGCCCGCTGATCGAGGTCCCGCTGGTCGAGCGGGACGGCCGGCCCACCTACGACCTCGACGGGATCGCCCGGGCGCTCGACGCCGGCGGCCGGCTGCTCGTGCACGTCAACCCGCACAACCCGCTGGGGCGGGTGTTCACCGCCGAGGAGCAGCTGGCCCTGGCCGACGTCGTCGACCGGGCCGGAGCCCGGGTGTTCGCCGACGAGATCCACGCCCCGCTGGTGCACCCGGGCGCGGTGCACCGCCCGTACGCGTCGCTGTCGGCGGTGACCGCCGGGCACACCGTGACGGCGACCTCGGCCTCCAAGGGCTGGAACCTGGCCGGCCTCAAGGCGGCGCAGCTGCTGTTCTCCGCCGAGGCGGACGTCGCCCGCTGGAGCACCGCCGGCCAGCTGTACGTGCACGGCGCGGCCACCGTCGGCGTCCTGGCCGCCACCGCCGCCTACGCCGAGGGCGGGCCCTGGCTCGACGCCGTGCTGCGCTACCTCGACGGCAACCGGCTGCTGCTGGCCGACCTGCTCGCCGAGCACCTGCCGCAGGTCCGCCACACCCCGCCGGAGGGCACCTACCTGGCCTGGCTGGACTGCCGCGGCCTGGGCCTGGAGGGCTCGGCCGGGCCCTTCTTCCTGCGGGAGGCGGGGGTCGCCCTCGTCGACGGCCCGGAGTGCGGCGCGCCGGGCGCCGGGCACGTCCGGCTCAACTTCGCCACGCCCCGCCCGGTCCTCACCGCGATCGTCGAGCGGATGGCGCGGGCCGTCCGACCGCGCTGACCAGGGGGTTACCCGTCTGCCCCGGCACGCGGCGAACTAGCGTGGACGCGTGCCCGCGCGCTTCCCCTTCCTGGACGCGCCGACGCCGCTGGCCTTCGCCCACCGCGGCGGGGCCATCGAGCACCTCGAGAACAGCATGTCCGCGTTCGAGGCCTGCGTCGCGCTGGGCTACCGGTACCTGGAGACCGACGTCCGGGCGACGGCCGACGGCGTCCTCGTCGCGTTCCACGACGCCACGCTGGAGCGGACCACGGACCGGGCCGGCTCGATCGAGCGGCTGCCCTGGTCGGAGGTCTCCCGGGCGCGGATCGGCGGGCGGGAGCCGATCGTCCGCCTCGAGGACCTGCTCGGCGCCTGGCCCGACGTGCGGTTCAACCTCGACATCAAGGCCGCCGGCGTGCTGGCGCCGCTCGTGCGCGCGGTGCGCCGGCTGCAGGCGACCGACCGGTTGTGCCTGGCCTCGTTCTCCGACGCGCGGGTCGCCGCCGCCCGCCGGCTGTTCGGGCCGTCGATGTGCACCTCGCTCGGCCCCCGGGGGGTGGCGGCGCTGCGGCTGTCCTCGTACTCCCCCCGCGCGGCGGGGCTGGTCCGGATCAACGCCGGCTGCGCCCAGGTGCCGGTCCACCTGGGCGGGCGGGCGCTGATCGACGAGCGGTTCGTCGCCGCGGCGCACGCCCGGGGCCTGCAGGTGCACGCGTGGACGGTGGACACCGAGGAGGAGGTGGAGGCGTTGCTCGACCTGGGGGTGGACGGCGTCATGACCGACCGGCCGGCGATGCTGCGGGAGACGCTGGAGAAGCGCGACCAGTGGGTGGGCCGGTGAGCTCCCTGGGGGAACGGATCAAGGCCTGGCGGCCCGCGGCACCGCCGCTGCCGGACCACCTGGCGGCGGTGGTCAAGCCCGACGACCCGGAGTGGTTCGCCCGCGAGCTGGCGATCGCCGCCGCGCCGCCCTGGTGGTTCTGGCGGTTCGTGCTGCGCCGGTTCTCGTGGCTGGTGGGCGTCTTCGGCCGCGTCGAGGTCACCGGCGGCGTCCCGGAGGAGCTGCGCCGCGGGCCGCTGCTGCTGGCGGCCAACCACATCGGCGACTTCGACCCCTTCGTCATCGCCGTCGCCCTGCACCGGGTGGGCGTGCTCCCCCGGATCATGGCCACCGGCGGCATCCTCGCCGCGCCGGTGGCCGGCCCGCTGCTGGAGCGCACCGGCGGCATCCGGGTGGAGCGCGGCACGGAGCTGGCCCGGCACGCCGTCCGCGTCACCGAGGTGGCGCTCGTGCACGGCGGCCACGTCGTCGCCTACCCCGAGGGGCGGATCGGGCTGACGCCGGACCTGTGGCCCGAGCGCGGCCGCACCGGCATGGCCCGGATGGCCCTGGGCATGGGCGTGCCGGTGATCCCGGTCAGCCAGTGGGGCGCCCACGAGGTGCTCCAGTACGGCAACGACTGGGGCAAGCTGCGCACCGCCCTGCGGGCGGTCGTGCGCCGGCCGCGGCTGCGGGTGCACGTCGGTCCCCCGGTGCGGCTGGACGACCTGCGCATGGGCCGGGTGGGCGACGCGAACCGGGCGCGCTACCGCATCGCCGCGGCGATCACCCGCGGCCTCGTCCCGCTGCGCGCCGACGAGCCCGGCCGCCCGCGGTTCGTCGACCCCACCCGCCCGACGACGGCGGTGGCGGCCTACCCCGGCGGCGTGGTCCCGGACGACGTCCCGTGACGCGCCGGTCAGCCGGCGGGGCGCTCGAAGGTCGCCAGCAGCCCCTCCACGCCCCCGGGCCCGATCCGGCCCTTCACCTCCACCGAGGTGAGCGCCTTGAGCTGCCAGCCGTCGCGGGCGTGCTCGTTGAGCACCTTCTCCAGCTTGTCCCCGGACATCTTGCCGCCGATGAGCCCTTCCCGGAGCTCCACGACCTTGTACTGGTAGCGCGCTGCCACGACCCCTCGCCTCCCCTGCTCGGACGCGTCCGCGGGTCGAGCCTGGCACGGCGCGGCTCCGACAGGGACCCCCGGTGCTGGACCGGACGGTCACGGGCTGGAACCCTGCGCCCGTGACGACCGCCGTGCCCGCCGCGGGAGCTGGGCAGACGACCCCCGACCGCGCGCTGCGCCGCGAGCGGTTCGGCTGGTACTCCTACGACTGGGCGATGTCGGTCTTCAACACCTCGGTGACGACCGTCTTCCTCGGCCCCTACCTGACCGCGATCGCCGAGGAGGCCGTCGGCGAGGACGGCCGGCTGCCCTTCCTCGGTCTGTCGATCGCCCCCGGCAGCTGGTTCTCCTACGTGCTGTCCTTCTCCGTCGTGGTCCAGGTGCTCGTGCTGCCGCTCACCGGCGCGGTGGCCGACCGCACCGGCCGCAAGCGCCAGCTCCTGGCCGGGTTCGCCTTCCTCGGCGCGCTCGCCACCACCGGGCTGTTCTTCGTCGCCGACGGCCGCTGGCTGCTCGGCGCGGTGCTGTTCGTCGTCGCCAACGTCGCCTTCGGGGCCGCCACCGTCGTCTACTACTCCTGGCTGCCCGACCTCGCCGGTCCGGACGAGCGCGACGCGGTCTCCAGCCGCGGCTGGGCCTTCGGCTACGTCGGCGGCGCGCTGCTGCTCGCCGTCCACCTGGGGCTGGTCGTCGGCGCCGAGTCCCTCGGCCTGACCACCGGCGAGGCGGTCCGCATCTGCCTGGCCACGGCCGGCCTGTGGTGGGGCGCGTTCACGCTGTTCACCGTGTCGCGGCTGCGCAACCGGCCGGTGCGCGACCCCGACGCCGTCCGGTCCCGCACCGGCTTCCGGCAGCTGGTCACCACCCTGCGCGAGCTGCGCGCCTTCCCGCTGACGCTGTGGTTCCTCGGCGCCTACCTGCTGTTCAACGACGGCGTCCAGACGGTCATCTCGCTGTCGGCGACCTACGCCACCGAGGAGCTGGGCCTGGAGCAGGACGTGCTCACCGGCGCGATCCTCATGGTGCAGGTGGTCGCGATCTTCGGCGCCCTGGGGTTGGGCCGGCTCGCCGGCCGCTACGGCGCCAAGAGGGTCGTGCTCGGCGCGCTCGTCGCCTGGATCGGCGTCCTGCTCGCCGCCTTCTTCCTGCAGGCCGGCGCGGTGGGACAGTTCTACGCGCTGGCCGCGGTCATCGGGCTGGTGCAGGGCGGCACGCAGGCCCTGTCGCGGTCGCTGTTCAGCCAGCTGATCCCGGCCGGCAAGGAGGCCGAGTACTACGGCTTCTACGAGATCTCCGACCGCGGCACCAGCTGGCTGGGGCCGCTGGCCTTCGGCCTGACCTACCAGCTGACCGGCTCCTATCGGCTGGCCATCGTCAGCCTGGTGGTCTTCTTCGTGGCCGGCTTCGTCGCCCTGGCCACGCTGCCGATGCGGCGGGCGGTCGAGCAGGCCGGCAACGTCGTGCCGGAGCGCCTGTGACCGACGACGACCCGGCGGCCGCCGTCCCGACCTCGGTGCCCGCCGCCGGGGACCGGCGGCGCTCCCCGCCCACCGCGCACCTCGTCTTCTTCCACGGACCGATGGACTGCGGCAAGTCCACGCTGGCGCTGCAGGTCGACCACAACCACAGCCGGCAGGGCCGGCACGGGCTGCTGCTGACCCAGGGCGACCGGTCGGGGACGGCGCAGATCACCTCCCGCGTCGGCCTGGCCCGGCAGGCGCTGCAGATCGACGCCGGGACCGACCTGCGGCTGCTGGTCCGCGGGCGGTGGGCCGACGGCGAGCGGGTGGACTACCTGATCGTCGACGAGGCGCAGTTCCTGGACCCGGCGCAGGTCGACCAGCTCGCCGAGCTCGTCGACGAGTCGCACGTGGACGTCTACGCCTTCGGGCTGACCACCGACTTCCGCGCCCGCCTGTTCCCCGGCACCCGGCGGCTGCTCGAGATCGCCGACACCGTCGAGCGGGTGCAGGTGCAGGTGCTGTGCTGGTGCGGCGCGCCCGGCAAGCTCAACGCCCGGGTGGTGGACGGCGTGATGGTGCGCGAGGGCGCCACCGTCGTCGTCGCCGACACCGCTCCCCCGCCCCCGCCGGGGACCGGCCCGGCCGGGGAGGGCGAGGCCGTCCGCTACCAGGTGCTGTGCCGGCGGCACCACGTCCGCGGCGAGCTCGGCCCGGCGGCGCCCGGGCCGGGGCAGCTCGCGCTCCCCTGAACCGCTCCCCTGAACCGCTGCCCTGCACCGCTGCGCTGAACCGCCGCCCTCACCCGCGCGTGTCACCCGTCGGGGGGTGATGTCGTGCCCAATACCACCCCATGCGATGATGGGGAACCAACTGCGGCGGAATCTCTTCGCCAATCCTGTCGTTGGTCCCCTTGAATCGCTCGTCGAGTGGGTAGCCCCCGCCTGCCGAGCTTCGAGACCGGACCGACACCAGCACCACGAGAGGACGGTGTGCCATGGCGGAGCGTTCCCTTCGCGGCAGCCGCTTGGGCAGCGTCAGCTACGAGACCGAGCGGAACACGGCGCCGATCGAACGGCAGTACGCCGAGTACCGCTGCCCGGCGGGCCACCAGTTCACGGTGCCCTTCGCTGACGACGCCGAGGTCCCCGACACCTGGGAGTGCAAGTTCGACGGCTCCTCGGCCAAGCTGGTGGGCGGCGCCGAGCCGGCCCCCAAGAAGGTCAAGCCGCCGCGCACCCACTGGGACATGCTGCTGGAGCGCCGCTCCGTCGAGGACCTCGAGGAGGTCCTGGCCGAGCGCCTCGAGGTGCTCCGCGGCCGGCGCAGCCAGGCCAGCTGAGCAAGACCCCTCCGCCCCCGGCGGGGGCGGCAGGCACTCCGGAACGGCCCCCGCGGGATAACCCCCCGGGGGCCTTCCCCGTATCGGGCTATAGTCGGGCCGCGGCGGGGCAAAAGTGCACGATAAGCGCCACGGCTCCG
>NZ_JBJGYO010000038.1:0-31221 GCF_054050035.1 Geodermatophilus sp. SYSU D00815
CCCACCCCCCGGGCCCCCCCCGCCCGGCGGGGGGGGGCGCCCCCTGGTGCGTGCGGCCGCTGGGGACCTAGGTCGTCGCCTGCGGCTTGGGGTCCTGGCGGGCGTCGAGCTGGATCTCCTTCTCCGCGCGCGGCACGCCCTCCTTGATCTCCCGGCTGCGCTCGATCTCGGCGTCGAGCTCGATGCCGAAGAGCACCGCCACGTTGGTGAGCCAGAACCAGACCAGGAAGATGATCACGCCGGCGAGGGCGCCGTAGGTCTTGTTGTAGCTGCCGAAGTTCGCGACGTAGAAGGCGAACGCCGCCGAGGCCACGGCCCACACGAGCAGCGCGACGCCCGCGCCGGGGCTCACCCACTTGAAGCCGCGCAGCCTGACGTTGGGCGTCGAGTAGTACAGGACGGCGAGCATCAGCGCCACGAGGACGACGATCACCGGCCACTTGGCGACGTTCCAGACGGTCAGCGCGGTGCTGCCGATGCCGAGTGCGCTGCCGAGCTCCCTCACCACCGGGCCGCTGAGCACGACCATGGCGACGATGACGACCGCGAACAGCACGCCGATCAGCGTGACCAGCAGCTGCAGCGGCTTGAGCTTCCAGATCTTGCGGCCCTCGGGGGTCTCGTAGACCACGTTCGCCGCGCGGGTGAAGGCGCCGACGTACCCGGACGCCGACCAGATGGCGCCGGCCAGACCGAGGACGAGACCGAAGCCGGCCGCCGTGCTGCCGGCGATCTGCTCCACCACCGGCTGGATGGTGTCGGCGGCGGCACCGGGGATCACGGCGGTGATCGCGTCGGTGATCTGCTGCGGATCGGCGACCAGCCCGATGATGGACAGCATCGCCAGCAGGGCGGGGAAGAGCGCGAGCACCCCGTAGTAGGTGAGCGCCGCCGCCCAGTCGGTGAGGTTGTCCTCGCTGAACTCCTTGACCGTGCGCTTGAGCGTCGCGAAGAACGTCGCCTTCCGCTCGTGGCCGGTCGGCGCGTGGTCGGCGCGGGTACCGCTGATCACGTCGTCCTGGGGCGCGGGGTCGGCCGCGCGGTTGTCGGAGAACTGCGTCTCCGCCTTGGTGCTGCTGGAGCCGGTGGCTCGGGCCATCAGGTCCCTCCGGTGCTCGGGAAGTCGACCCCTGGGTGCCCCGGACCCTCCGGTTCCATGCCGATGGGCGGAATCCGGGCGCGTCGCCGCAGGTCAGCGCAGGCCCGAGACCGGCGACCACTCCCCGGCGGCGGCCGTCGCCCGCTCGACGTCGGCGAGCTCGTCCGGCCCGCGCCGTCCGGGCCGCCGGCCGAGCGCGCCCACCGCCGCCACGCCGGCGCAGCAGGCCAGCCCCACCGCGCCGATCCACGCGTACGCCGACTCCCGCGCCAGCCCGGTCGCCGGGTCCAGCCCGGCGGCGAGCAGCGCCACGGCGACGGTGCTGCCGAGGGCCTGGCCGCTGGAACGGGCGATGGAGTTCACCGCGTTCGCCACCCCGGTCTCGTCGGGGCGGACGGCGTGGACGACGAGCGCGGGCAGCGCCGCGTAGGCGACGGTCACCGACAGCTGCGTCAGCAGCCCGGCGAGGACCAGCAACCACGGCGCCCCGCGGAACAGGGCGAGCACCGCGAAGCCGGCGACGCCGAGCAACGCGCCGGCGAACAGCGTCGGCAGGGCGCCGACGCGGCTGACCACCCGACCGGCCAGCGGCGCGACCACGATCCCCGCCACGCCGCCGGGCAGCAGGTAGACCACCGCCGCCTCCAGCACGCCGGCACCGAAGCCGTAGCCGGCCACCTCCGCCGGCGTCCGCACGTACTGGAGCACGGCGAGGAACGAGGTGAAGATGCAGACCCCGGTCAGCAGGCCGGCGACGTTGGGCAGCACCATCCGCCGGTCGGTGAGCAGGGCCGGGCGCACCAGCGGCTCGGCGAGGCGGCGCTGCAGGAGCACCCACCCGGCCAGCGTGGCCACCCCGCCGGCGAGGCAGCCGAGGACCGCGGGGGAGCCCCAGCCCCACTGCTCCGCCCGGGACAGCGGCAGCAGCACCAGCACGAGCCCGAGCCCCAGGAGCACGGCGCCCCACCAGTCGACCCGGCCCGACGCGGTCGGCGGCCGCGACGGGAGCACCCGCGCCGCCAGCGCCAGCGCGACCACGCAGACGGCGGTGCCGAGCCAGAACGAGCGGTGGTAGTCGCCGCCGTCCCCGGTGAGCAGCGCCGTCGCCACCAGGCCCGCCACGCCGCCGACGGCGAGGGTGCTGCTCACCACCGACATCGCCACGTCGAGCCGCTCCCGCGGCAGCTCCCGCCGCAGCACGCCGATCGACAGCGGGAACAGCCCGTAGGAGGCGCCCTGCAGCACGCGCGCCACGAGCAGCAGCGGCAGGGAGGTGGTGACGGCGGCGAGCAGCGTGCCCAGCGTGACGGCGGTGAGGATGCCGAGCACCACGCGCCGCTCGCCGTGCAGGTCGCCGAGGCGGCCGAGCACGGGGGTCAGGACGGCGGCGGCCAGCAGGTTCGCGGTGAGCACCCAGCCGGCCGCTCCCGGCGAGACCGACAGCTGGGCGGCGATCGCCGGCAGCACCGGGACGACGAGGCTCTGCAGCAGCGACAGCGTCGTGACCCCGGCGGCGAGGGTGAGGACCAGCAGCAGCGGGCGGGGCGCGCGGGTGCCGTGCGGCGCGCCGGAGCCGGGTGCTTCGTCGGCGCGGCGGGACACTTCAGGATCAGACCACGCAGCTCACCGGGCCGTCGGCGAGGGGGGCCGCGGCCATGACGGTCGTCACACCCGGACGGGCGATTCAGGTCCCGACGATTGGAACCGATGGGTTCCGGGGAACAAGCTTCCACGAGAACGAGCCGCCCGGCCCCTGGTCGGGTGGCCGCGACCGCCGATCTGGGGGAGTACCGATGCTGCTGTGGCCGGCCGTGAGCCTGATCGGGTTCCTCGTGCTGACCGCCCTGGTGATCGTGATGGGCACCCGCTCGACCGCGCGCTACGAGCGCGAGCAGCGGGCCGCCACGGGGACCGCGCCCGCCGCCGTCGAGCCGGTGGGCGCCGCCCGCGCCGCCTGAGAGGAGGGCCTCGCTGCCCCGCCGCTCGCGAGCGCGCGGCGGGGCCCGCAGCGGGGTCGAACGCACGTCCCGGTGTCCCGTCTCCCGTCGCGGAGACGGGGCACCGCGCACGTCGGGGCGGGGATGCGCCGTCGGCGCACGTCCCCGGAGGTGACCTAGAGCCAGCGCTCGTCGGTGTCCAGGACGGTGCGGTCCAGCGACTCCAGCAGGTCCAGCTGCACGTGCACCCGGGGCAGCTCCCAGCGGTGGAAGTACCGGGCGGCGGCGCGCTTGCCCTCGTAGAAGTCGCCGGCCGACGTCCCGGTGGCCAGCGCCTGCTCCAGCCACAGCCACGCCACGACCAGGTGGCCGGCGGCCTCCAGGTAGGCGCTCGCGTTGGCCAGCGCGAGCTCGGGGTCGCCGGTGCCCCACAGCGTCCGCGTCACCGAGCCCAGCCGGGCCACCGCGGCGTCGAGGTCGGCGGCGAAGGCGGACCAGTCCGTCCCGGCCGCGCGCGCGGTGGTCGCGGTGATCGTCCCGGTGAGCAGCCGCAGGCCCGCGCCGCCCTGCGCCACGACCTTGCGGCCGAGCAGGTCGAGCGCCTGGATGCCGTTGGTGCCCTCGTGGATCGGGTTGAGCCGGTTGTCGCGGTAGAACTGCTCGACCGGGTAGTCGCGGGTGTAGCCGTAGCCGCCGTGCACCTGGATGGCCAGGTCGTCGGCGACCGGCCCCCACTGCGAGGGCCACGCCTTGGCGATCGGGGTGAGCGTCTCGAGCAGCAGGTGCGCCCGCGCGCGGTCCTCCTCGGCCTCGGCGGTCTGCTCCTCGTCGACCAGCCGGGCGCAGTAGAGGCCCAGCGCCAGGCCGCCCTCGGCGTAGGACTTCGCCGCCAGCAGCATCCGCCGGACGTCGGGGTGCTCGACGATCCGCACGGCCGCCGAGGACGGGTCCTTGGCCGCCACCGGCCGCCCCTGGGTGCGGGTGCGGGCGTAGTCCAGCGCGTGCAGGTAGCCGGTGTAGCCGAGCACGGTGGCGCCCATCCCGACGCCGATGCGGGCCTCGTTCATCATGTGGAACATGTAGGTCAGGCCGCGGTGGGGCTCGCCCACCAGGTAGCCGACCGCCCCCGCCCGCCCGGCCGGCGTGTGCACCCCCTCGCCGAAGTTGAGCAGGGTGTTCGTCGTCCCGCGGTAGCCCATCTTGTGGTTGAGCCCGGCCAGGACGACGTCGTTGCGCTCGCCGGGCGACCCGTCGTCGCGCACCAGGAACTTGGGGACGACGAACAGCGAGATGCCCTTCACGCCGGGCGGCCCGCCGGGGATCTTGGCCAGCACCAGGTGGACGATGTTCTCGGTCAGCTCGTGGTCGCCGCCGGAGATCCACATCTTGTTGCCGAAGAGCCGGTACGTGCCGTCGTCCTGGGGCTCGGCGCGGGTGGTGATGTCGGCCAGCGACGAACCGGCCTGCGGCTCGGAGAGCGCCATCGTGCCGAACCAGCGCCCCTCCACCTCGGGCCGCACGAAGGTCTCGACCAGCTCGGGCGACCCGTGCGCGATGAGCAGCCGGGCGTTGGCCATGGTGAGGAACGGGTAGGCCGAGGTGCCCACGTTGGCCGCCTTGAACCAGGCGAAGACGGCCTGGCCGACGGTGTGCGGCAGCTGCATGCCGCCGTACTCCTCGTCGAACTCGCCGGCCATGAGCCCGGCCTCGGCGAAGACCCGCAGCGCCTGCGCCACCTCGGGGATCAGCTCGACCTTGCCGTCGACGAACCGCGGCTCGTTCTCGTCGGCCTTGCGGTTGTGCGGCGCGAAGTGCTCGGTGGCGATCTGCTCGGCGAGCTCGAGCACCGCGTCGAAGGTCTCGCGGGAGTGCTCGGCGTAGCGCGGGCGCTTGGTGAGGGTCTCGACGTCGAGCCACTCGTAGAGCAGGAAGTCGAGGTCGCGGGGGGAGAGGATCAACGACGATCGCACGCCGCCACAGTAGAAGGGCCTCGCGTCGGACCGCCGCCCTCGGGGTAGGGGCCGCGGACGACGACGAGAGGACTTCTCATGGACGTGCCGGGACTGCTGTCCCAGGCCGCGGACCGCGCCGCCGGGCTCGCCGCGGGCGCCGGGGGCCAGGTGCTGCGGAGCCTGCGGTCGGTGCGGCTGCCGGGGGTCGGCCAGGCCTCGGTCACCGACGACGCCGCGACCGCGGCACGGCGCTGGCGCGCGGTGACCGTGCTCCGCGACCCCGCCGACGTCGGCACCCCGCAGGCCCCGCCGCCCGCGCTCGCCGCCCTCGGCGACCGCATCGAGGTGCGCATCACCCCCGCCCCCGGCGACAAGGGCACCGAGCTGGCCGCCCGCTACCGCGGCGAGGCGTCCCAGGAGGACCTGGGCGCGCTGCGGGCCGCGCTGCGGGAGGCCAAGCAGGTGCTCGAGGTGGGGGAGGTGCTGCGGGTGGACCCGGCGCCGCACGGCCACCGGAAGCCGACCCCGCAGGGCGCCCTGCTGGAGGGCCTCACGAAGAGTGCGCCGAAGGAGGGCGTCCTGTGAAGGCCGCGGTCTGGACCGGTGTCAACGAGGTCTCGGTCGAGGACGTCCCCGAACCGCGGATCCTCAACGACCACGACGTCATCCTGAAGGTGCGCAAGACCACGACCTGCGGTTCCGACCTGCACCTGATCGGCGGCTACATCCCGTTCATGCGGGCCGGCGACGTGCTCGGCCACGAGTTCATGGGCGAGGTCGTCGAGGTGGGCCGGGGCGTGGCGCGGCGCGAGGTCGGCGACCGCGTCGTCGTCAACTCCTTCGTCGCCTGCGGCTCCTGCTGGTACTGCCGGCAGGAGCTCTACTCGCTGTGCGACAACGCCAACCCGAACCCGGGGATCACCGAGAGCCTCTGGGGCCAGAGCCCCGGCGGCTGCATCGGCTACTCCCACGCCATGGGCGGCTGGGCGGGCAGCCACGCGGAGTACATCCGCGTGCCCTACGCCGACGTCGGCAGCTTCGTGATCCCCGACGAGGTCAGCGACCTGCGGGCGCTGTTCGCGTCCGACGCCGTGTCCACGGGCTGGATGGGCGCCGACCTCGCCGGCACGAAGCCGGGCGACGTCGTGGCGGTGTGGGGCGCCGGCGCGGTGGGCCAGATGGCGGCGCGCGCGGCGATGCTGCTGGGCGCGTCCGACGTCGTGGTCGTCGACCGGCTCCCCGAGCGGCTGGCCCAGGTGCGCGAGCACGTCGGCGCCGACACGATCGACTACACGGCCACCGACGTCGTCGCCGAGCTGCGCGAGCGCACGGGCGGGCGCGGCCCCGACGTCTGCATCGAGGCCGTCGGCATGGAGGCGCACAGCCCCGGCGTCCACGGCGTCTACGACCAGGTCAAGCAGCAGCTGCGGCTGCAGACCGACCGGCCGTCCGCCGTCCGCGAGGCGGTGCTGGCCTGCCGCAAGGGCGGCAGCGTGTTCGTCCTCGGCGTCTTCGCCGGGATGGTGGACAAGTTCCCGCTCGGTGCGGTGATGAACAAGGGCCTGACCCTGCGCGGTGCGCAGGTGCACGGGCAGCGCTACACGGCCCGCATCCTCGAGCACATGGCCCGCGGCGAGCTGACCACCGAGCACCTGGCCACCCACGTGCTGCCGCTGGACGAGGCGCCCCGCGGGTACGAGATGTTCAAGGACAAGACCGACGGCTGCGTGCGCGCGGTCTTCGAACCCGGGGCCTGAAACGCACCGCAGGCCCCCTCCCCGGGCGGGGGAGGGGGCCTGCGGCGTTCGGAGCTAGTCCTTCGGCCTGCCGGAGGGCGGAGCGGTCGACGTCGGCGCGGCGGCGCCGGCGGCGTGCGCCGACTCCTGGGCGGGCGTGCGGTCGACCGCGGGCGGGACGGCGTCCGGCGGCGCGGCCCCGTCGGCCGCCTCCTGCTGGGCCTGGATGCCCGACTGGTTGCGCAGCTCGAGCTGCGGCAGGAACCACAGGACGAAGAAGCCGACGGCGACCACGACCGCGGCCACCAGGAACACCAGGTCGAGGGTGTTGGAGAAGCCCACCCGGAACGGCGTGACCAGCGCCGGGAAGGCGTCGATGGCGCTGGTGTCGGACAGCAGGCTGTCGGCGCCCGCCTGCTGCAGGGCGGCGGCCTGCTGCGCCGCCTCCTGGCTGGACCGCGCCGCGGCGCGGATCTGCTCCGGCACCTCGGTGCCGAGCCGGGAGAACATGATCGACAGGAACGCCGCCGTGCCGATCGTGCCGCCCATCTGGCGGAAGAAGGTGACCGACGAGGTCGCCACGCCGATCTCCCGCGGCGAGACGGCGTTCTGCACGGCCAGGATCACCGGCTGCATGTTGAAGCCCAGGCCGACGCCGAGCAGGAGCATGAACGGCACCAGCGTCCAGACCGAGGTGTCGGCCTCGACCACGAGCGAGAGCCCGACCAGCGCGGCGACCATGAAGACGACGCCCACGAGCGGGAAGACCTTGTACTTCCCGGTGCGCGCGATCGTCTGCCCGGAGGTCATCGCGCCGGTCATGATGCCGAGCACCAGCGGCAGCATCTGCAGGCCGGCCACCGTCGGGCTCGACCCGTGCACCACCTGCAGGTACTGCGGCAGGAGCAGGATGCCGCCGAACATGCCGGCGCCGAGCACGATGCTGGAGACGCTGCTCACCGAGAAGGTGCGGTTGGTGAACATCCGCAGCGGCAGGATCGCCTCGTCCTTGTACGCCCGCTCGGCGACGAGGAAGCCGACCAGGCCGACCGCGCCGACGACGTAGCAGAGCACCGCCCGGCCGGAGCCCCAGCCCCACTCGCGCCCCTGCTCGGCGACGATCAGCAGCGGGACCAGGCAGACGACGAGCGCGAGCGCGCCGGGCCAGTCGATGCGGTGCTCCTGGCGGACGTGCGGCAGGTGCAGCACGCGCAGCACCACGGCGAAGGCGATGACGCCCAGCGGCACGTTGATCCAGAAGATCCAGCGCCAGCCGTCGAGGCCCACGATGGAGGCCTGGCCGGCCAGGAACCCGCCGACCACCGGGCCGAGCACGCTCGAGGTCCCCCAGACGGCCATGAAGTAGCCCTGGTACTTCGAGCGCTCCCGCGGCGGGACGACGTCGGCGATGATCGCCAGGGCCAGCGACATGAGCCCGCCGGCGCCGATGCCCTGGACCGCGCGGAACGCGGCCAGCTCGTACATCGAGTTGGCGATGCCGCAGAGCGCCGAGCCGATCACGAAGACCGCGATGGCGAACAGGTAGAAGCCCCGCCGGCCGTAGATGTCGGAGAGCTTCCCGTACAGCGGGGTGGCGATCGTCGAGGTGATGAGGAAGGCCGTCGTCGCCCAGGCCTGCAGGTCGTAGCCCTGCAGGTCGTCGGCGATGGTCCGGATGGCCGTCGACACGACGGTCTGGTCGAGCGCGGCCAGGAACATGCCGAGCATCAGGCCGGAGAGGATCGTGAGGATCTGCCGGTGGGTGAAGACGCCGCTGGCGTCGGGCGCGGCGGCCGCGGCGCGGGCGTCCCTCCGGTCGGCCGCGCTCGCTCGGGTGGTGGTCATGGGGTCTCCCTCGGAGCAGGGACGTCGGTCGGGACGGAGGGGGCGACGCTGCCCGGACCGCAGGGGAAGCCGGGCAGCCCGGCGGTGAGGTCGTCGAGGAACCGGCCGAGCAGCGCGGTGAGCGCGGCCAGGTCGGTGTCGCTCCAGCCGGCGGTGACCTGCGCGAGGTGCGCCTCGCGCTCGCGGCGCAGCTGCTCGAGCTGGGCACGGCCGGCGTCGGTGACGACGAGCTTGCTCGCCCGGCCGTCGGTCTCGTCGGCCACGCGGCTCACCAGCCCGCGCTCGACCAGCGAGGTGACGTGCCGGCTGACCGTCGACGGGTCGGCGTGCACGAGCTCGGCGAGCGCTCCCTGGCGCAGCGGCCCGAGCCGGACCAGCGGGAAGAGCAGGACCAGGGCCGCCCGGTCACGGCCCTCGGCGGCCTGCTGGGCCTTGAGGGCGTGCACCAGCCGGGTGAAGCGGGGCAGCTGCTCGGAGAGCAGGCGCAGCGCGTCCGGCCGGGTCCCGGCGGACGGGCGCGGTGGGGAGGTGGTCACGGGTCTCCGGACGACGGAGGGGCGGAACACGTGCACGCTACAACTTGTTGCACCGCGCACGCAATAAGTTGCACCGTGCAAGAGATGTGATGCGGGCGACGGCGACCGGCCGCGCGGCGGTGGGATCCTCGGTGGGTACCCGTCGTGCCGTGCGCTACCCGCCGGTCCCGGTCCGCGAAGGAGGAACCACGCCGTGAGCGCCCCGCACGACGGACCCGTCGCGGCGTCCGACGACCTGCGGTCCCGGCTGGCCGGGCTCACCCTCGAGGACGAGCACCGGCTGCGCCGCCGGCTCGACGGCATGCGCCGCACCCGCGACCCGCAGGCCCGCGCGCGGCAGCACGAGAAGATCGTCGCCGACGTCGCCGCCGCGGAGGAGCGGATCGCCCGCCGGCGCGCCGCCGTCCCGGCCGTCACCTACCCCGACGACCTGCCGGTCAGCGCCCGGCGCGACGACATCGCCGCGGCCCTGCGCGACGCGCAGGTGGTCGTCGTCGCCGGCGAGACCGGGTCGGGCAAGACGACGCAGCTGCCCAAGATCGCCCTGGAGCTGGGGCGGGGCGTGCGCGGGCGGATCGGGCACACCCAGCCCCGGCGGATCGCCGCGCGCAGCGTCGCCGAGCGGATCGCCGAGGAGCTGGGGAGCCCGATCGGCGAGGTCGTCGGCTTCAAGATGCGCTTCACCGACCAGGTCTCCGACGGCACCCTGGTCAAGCTGATGACCGACGGCGTGCTGCTCGCCGAGATCGCCCGCGACCGGCTGCTGCGCCAGTACGACACGATCATCCTCGACGAGGCCCACGAGCGGAGCCTCAACATCGACTTCCTGCTGGGCTACCTGGCCCAGATCCTCCCGCGGCGGCCCGACCTGAAGCTGGTCATCACCTCGGCGACCATCGACGTCGAGCGGGTCGCCAAGCACTTCGGCGACGCGCCGGTGGTCGAGGTCAGCGGCCGCACCTACCCCGTCGAGGTGCGCTACCGGCCGGTCGTCGACCCGGACGACCCGGAGGCCGACCCCGACCGCGACCAGGTCGGCGCGATCCTCGACGCCGTCGACGAGCTGGCCGCCGAGGGGCCGGGCGACATCCTCGTGTTCCTGGCCGGCGAGCGGGAGATCCGCGACACCCAGGACGCGCTGGAGGACCGCGGGCTGCCGAACACCGAGGTCGTGCCGCTGTACTCGCGGCTGTCGGCGGCCGAGCAGCACCGGGTCTTCGCGCCGCACACCGGCCGGCGGATCGTCCTCTCCACCAACGTCGCCGAGACCTCGCTGACCGTCCCGGGGATCCGCTACGTCATCGACCCCGGCACGGCGCGCATCTCGCGGTACAGCCATCGCACGAAGGTGCAGCGGCTGCCGATCGAGCCGGTCAGCCAGGCCTCGGCGCGGCAGCGGTCCGGGCGGTGCGGCCGGCTGGGGCCGGGCATCGCGATCCGGCTGTACACCGAGGAGGACTTCCTCTCCCGGCCGGAGTTCACCGACCCGGAGATCCTGCGCACCAACCTCGCCTCGGTGCTGCTGCAGATGGCCGCGCTCGACCTCGGTGACGTCGCCGGGTTCCCGTTCGTCGACCCGCCCGACCGCCGCGCGGTCGCCGACGGTCTCGCCCTGCTCGAGGAGCTCGGCGCCCTCGACACCGAGGGGGCGCTGACCCCGACCGGCCGCTCGCTGGCGGCGCTGCCGCTGGACCCGCGGATCGCCCGGATGGTCGTCGAGGCCGACCGGCGCGGCGTGCTGGAGGAGGTCCTGGTCATCGCCGCCGGGCTGACCATCCAGGACCCGCGCGAGCGGCCGGCCGACGCGCAGCAGGCGGCCGACCAGATGCACGCCCGCTTCGCCGACGAGCACTCCGACTTCCTGGCGCTGCTCAACCTGTGGCGGTACCTCGGTGAGCAGGCCGACGCGCTGTCGGGCAGCGCGTTCCGGCGCACGGTGAAGCGCGAGTTCCTGCACTACCTGCGCATCCGGGAGTGGCAGGACCTGCACGGCCAGCTCCGGGGGACGGCGCGGCGGCTGGGCATGCAGCTGGGCGAGCTCGCCGCCGAGCCCGACGAGCGCGGGATCACGATCGCGCTGACGGCCGGCCTGCTCTCCCACGTCGGCCTGCAGCAGGAGCCCGTCAAGAACCGAAACGGCCAAGATGGTGGTCGTCGGCCGAGCCGGGAGTACCTGGGAGCCCGGGGCACGCGGTTCGTGATCGCCCCCGGGACGCCGCTGGCGAAGAAGCCGCCGCGCTGGGTGGTGGCCGCCGAGATCGTCGAGACGAGCCGGCTGTTCGCCCGCACCGTCGCCCGCGTCGACCCCGACGACGTCGAGCGCCTGGCCGCGCACCTGGTCAAGCGCCAGCACTCAGAGCCGCGGTGGGACGCCAAGCGCGGCTCCGTCGTCGCCAGCGAGCGGGTGACCCTCTACGGCATCCCGCTGGTCGTCGGCCGCCGCGTGCAGTACGGCTCCATCGACCCGGTCGTCTCGCGCGAGCTGTTCATCCGGCACGCCCTCGTGCAGGGGGAGTGGACGACGCACCACCGGTTCTGGGCCGAGAACCAGCGCGCCATCGAGCGGGTCGCCGAGCTGGAGGAGCGGGCGCGGCGGCGCGACATCGCCGTCGACGACGAGACGCTCTTCGAGCTCTACGACGCCCGCATCCCCGCCGACGTCGTCTCCGCGCGGCACTTCGACCGCTGGTGGAAGTCCGCCCGCCGGCAGACGCCGGACCTGCTCACCTTCACCCCGGAGATGCTCACCAACGCGGCCGCGGCCGGGCAGGTGCGCGCCGAGGACTTCCCCGACGCCGTGGAGCTGACGCAGGGGCTCACCCTGCCGCTGTCCTACGCCTTCGCTCCCGGCGCCGCGACCGACGGCGTCACCGTCGACGTCCCCCTCGGGGTGCTCGACACCGTGGCCGAGCGGACGGCGGGGGAGTCGCTGGCGTTCACCGTCCCGGGGATGCGCGAGGAGCTGGTGACCGCGTTGCTGCGCACCCTGCCCAAGCAGGTCCGCCGGGCGCTGGTGCCGATCCCCGACCGGGTGCGCGAGATCCTGCCCCGCATCGATCCGGGGGAGCCGTTGCTGCCGGCGCTGGAGCGCGAGCTGCGGCGGGCCGCCGCCGTCGTCGTCCCACCCGACGCGTGGCAGCCCGACCAGGTGCCGCCGCACCTGCGGGCCACCTTCCGGGTCCTGGACGACGCCCACCGGCCGCTGGCCACCGGCAAGGACCTCGCCGCGCTCAAGGCGCAGGTGGCGCCGCAGGCGCGCCGGAGCCTCGCGCGGGCGGCCGCGGACCTGGAGCGCACGGGGCTGACGGCGTGGGAGTTCGGCACGCTGCTGCGGACGGTCGAGGTCCGTCGCGGGGACCACCTGGTGACGGCGTTCCCGGCGCTGGTGGACGAGGGCGCGACCGTCGGCGTGCGCGTGGTCGCCACCGAGGCGGAGGCCGGCCGGCTGACCTGGGCCGGGATCCGCCGGCTGCTGGTGCTCGTGGCCGGCTCGCCGGCCCGTGACGTGGTCAAGGGGCTCTCGCCGCGCACGCGGCTGGCGCTGCAGTTCAACCCCGACGGCGAGATCCCCGACCTGGTGGCCGACGTCGTCGACGCCGCCGCCGGCGAGCTCGTGGCGGCGGCGGGCGGGCCGCCGCGCGACGAGGCCGGCTTCGCCGCGCTGGTGGAACGGGCCCGGGCCGAGCTGCGGCCGCTGACCGTCGAGGGCGTGCGCCGGGTGGAGGCCGTGCTCACCCAGGCCCGGGAGGTGGCCGTCGCCCTGGGGGCCGCACCGCAGCGGCGGGTTCCCGAGGCCGCGATCGCCGACCTGCGCCGCCAGATGGGCGGGCTGCTGCACCGGCGGTTCGTCACCGAGACGGGGCTGCGCCGGCTTCCGGACGTCGTCCGCTACCTCAGGGCGATGGCGCACCGGCTGGAGAAGCTCCCGGCCAACGCCGCGCGGGACGCGCTGTGGACGGACCAGGTGGCCGCGGTGACCGCCGAGTACGAGGAACTGCGCCGGCGGGTGCCGGCGACCGGCGCCCCGGACGACCCGGTCGCGCGGGTGCGCTGGATGATCGAGGAGCTGCGGGTGGGGCTCTTCGCGCAGGGGATCGGTACACCGCGGCCGATCTCCGAGCAGCGGGTCTACAAGGCAATCGACGCCCTCACCGCCTAGCGGCCGCCGTTCTCCGCGGCGTGCTCGCGGAGCAGGGCCGAGATGCGCTGGCGGGTCACGCCGAACAGGGCGGCGATCCGGTTGATGCTCACCTGCTCCGCCTGCAGGGCGTGCGCCTCGGCGCGGCGGAAGGCGCTGCCGGCGCGGGCCAGCGTCGCCATCACCGCGCTCACCGACTCGACGACCAGCGGCCGGCTCTCGGTGCTCACCAGGTCGAGCCAGCTGCTGCCCTCGGCGCGGGCGGCCAGCAGCTTCTCCGCCCGTTCGCGGGCGGCACCGAGCCGGGTGATGCAGTCGTCGAGCGCCGACACGAGGTCGGCGAGGGCGCGGCTGGCCTCGTCGGGTGCGGAGGGACCTTCGGTCATGCGACGCCGACCTCTTCCTCTAGGGCCTTGCATTGCGCGCAATGAAGCTGAACCGATGTTGCATGCAACAGCCGTGGCACGCAACGGGTGCGACATGCAAGGGGTGTTGCGCTGACCCGCCGGCAGGGTGAATAGTCGTGCGCGGCCGGATGGCGTCAAACCAGCTGCGCCGCGGCCGGTCCGCCCCGTCGACGTGGGGGCTCGCGCCCGCCATGATCACGACCGGTAGCTCGCAGAACGGAAGCGCCAGCATGTCCACCTTTCGCGCCAGCGTCGATCTCCCGCCCTCGGCGCGCAGCATCCCCGTCGCGCGGCACGTCGTCGTCGACCTGCTGCGCGCCTGGCGCGCGCCGCACGACCGCGACGACGCCGCGCTGCTGGTGACCGAGCTGGTCAGCAACGTGGTCGACCACGTCGGCGGCGAGGTCTCGATGACCCTCGAGCTCCAGCTGTCCGACGGCTGGCTGCGGATCTCCGTCGCCGACGGGTCCTCGGTGCGGCCGGTCGTCCGCGAGCTCGACACCGGCCACCCGCGCGGCCGCGGGCTGCGGCTGGTCCAGGGGATCGCCGACCGCTGGGGCAGCGAGGACCACGACGGCGGCAAGCGGGTGTGGTTCGACCTGGCGCCGCCGGAGGGGTGATCGACCCCCTGGTTTGCCGCCGGGCGGCTCCGGGGACGGGGAGTCGCAGGACACCCGTTCGCCGGATCGAAGGAGACAGCGCGATGAGCGAGCCCACCAGCCGGACCGAGGCCGCGGGCGAGGGCCTGTCCGACGAGGAGATGGCGCAGACGGTGGCCGACCAGACCTCCAGCGCCCTGCCGGAGAACGCCGACAAGGCCGGCAAGGACTGGAACGGCGACCCCGGGGCGGCGCCCGAACCGACCGAGTGAGCCTGTGGACGGCGCCGTCCCGATCCCGGGGCGGCGCCGTCGGCCTGCTGCGAGACTGCCGCCGTGACGTCCGCCACGGTCGCCTCCCGCCGCGCCCACGGCGTCGTCGCCGCGCGGCCCACGCACCGCACGCTGCTGCGCTGGGCGGTGCGGCACGGCCTGCCCGCGGTCTACCTCGCGCGGGCCGCCCGGCGCGGTGACCCGGTCGCGCGGTTGCTGCGCGACCGCGCGAGCCGTGAGCGGCCCGCCGCGCTCCACGAACAGCTGCGCGCCGCCGGTCCGCTGACCCCGAGCGGCCTCGGCCTGGTGACCACCTCCCACGCGGTGGCGCAGGAGGTGCTGCGGTCGGAGGCGTTCGGCGTCGGGTGGGACCGCTCCACCGCCCCGGGTCCGATCCGCTGGGCGCTCGAGCGCGGCGACGAGCTCGACGCGTCCGGCGTCGCCGAGCCGCCGTCCATGCTCGTCGTCGACGCGCCCGACCACACCCGCTACCGCCGGCTGGTCAGCCGGGCGTTCACGCCGCGGGCGATCGCCGCGTTCGAGCCGGTGATCGAGCGCACCGCGCACGAGCTCCTGGACGGCCTGGAGGGTGAGGACGGCGTCGTCGACCTGGTCGAGCGCTACACCGCCCCGCTGCCCGTGCTGGTCATCGCGGCGCTGCTCGGGGTCCCGGTGGACCGCCGGCACGACTTCCTGCGGTGGGGTGAGGCCGGAGCGGTCACCCTCGACGCCGGGCTGCCGCTGCGGCGCTACCTCAGCGCCGAGCGCGGGCTGCGGGAGCTGCACGGCTTCCTGCGCCAGCACTTCGCCCGGCTGCGCCGCGAGCCGGGCGACGACCTGGTCAGCCGCCTGGTGGGCCTGCCGGCCGAGGAGGCGCTGTCGGAGCGGGAGCTGCACGCCACGGTCATGCTGCTGCTCGGCGCCGGGTTCGAGACGACGGTCAACCTCCTGGGCAACGCCGTCGTGCTGCTCGACGCCCACCGCGACCAGTGGGACGCGCTGCGCGCCGCGCCGGCCGGCTGGGCCGGCGCGGTGGAGGAGGCGCTGCGCCACGACAGCCCGGTGCAGATGACCGGCCGGATCGCGAGGGACGACGTCGAGCTGGCCGGCCGCCGGGTGCGGGCCGGGAGCCGGGTGACCCTGCTGCTCGGCGCGGCCAACCGCGACCCCGACGTGTTCGTCGACCCGGCGCGGTTCGACGTGACCCGCCCGAACGCCCGCGAGCACCTGGCCTTCTCCGGTGGCGTCCACTACTGCCTGGGGGCCGGCCTGGCCAGGCTCGAGGGCGTCGTCGGCCTGCGGGTGCTCACCGAGCGGTTCCCCCGCGTGCGCGTGGCCGGCCACCCCCGTCGCCGCGACCTGCGGACGCTGCGCGGCTTCGAGCACCTCCCCGTGCGCCTCCGCTGACGACCGCTCGGCGCCGGTGCGCCGGCCGTCCGGTCCTCCCTGCTCGAAGCGGTCTTGCTTCTATACGTACATGTATGCATATACTCGTGGCATGAGTACGATGGCGGGGTGCCGAACAAGACGATCTACGTCTCCGACGCCGACCTCCCCGTGTTCCAGCGCGCGCAGGAGCTCACCGGGGGCAACCTCTCGGCGGCCATCTCCAAGGCCCTGCGCCGTCTGGTCGAGGTCGAGGAGGGGCGCCTGGAGGGGTTCGGGGAGATCACCGTCCGCGTCGGGGTGGAGCCCGGCAGGCTGCAGCGCTTCCAGGGCGTGCAGCTCGTGGACTGGAACCGGACGGCCGGCGGCGGTCAGGAGCGCTACCGCGTCTACCGCACCCGCACCGGCAAGTTCGCCGTGCACGTGGCGCGACCCAAGGGGTTCGTGCACACCGCCGGCAAGGACGGCCAGCTGACCGGCTGGCGCAAGCACTTCGCCGCCGACCAGCAGTGGGGCGAGACCCCAGCCGTGGCCACCCTCGAGGTCTTCGAGACGTTCGAGGAGCTCCGGGCGGCGGTGCCGGCCGAGCTGGCCGCGCTGGTGGAGGCCCACGCCACCGCACCCGAGGTCGAGGACCTCGACATCTGACGCTCCCGGCGCCGCCGGGAGATCCCCGGTACTGCGCAAGGAGCGATCATGCCCACCGTCCCTCCCCCGGCGATCGAGGTCGCCGGGCTCTCCAAGCGGTACGGCGACCAGACCGTGCTCGACGGCCTGGACCTCACGGTGCCCGCCGGGACCGTGACCGCGCTGCTGGGCCCGAACGGGGCCGGCAAGACCACCACCGTCTCGATCCTGGCCACGCTGCTGCCCGCCGACGGGGGCACCGCCCGTGTCCTGGGGCACGACGTGGCCCGCGAGGCCCAGGCGGTCCGGCGGCTGATCGGGGTGACCGGCCAGCTCTCGGCCGTCGACCCGCTGCTGACCGTGACCGAGAACCTGCGGCTGATGGCCGACCTGTTCCACCTGCCCCGCGCGGAGGGTCGCCGCCGCGCGGCCGAGCTGGTCGAGCGCTTCGGCCTGGCCGACGCCGCGCGCAAGCAGGGCCAGCAGCTCTCCGGCGGCATGCGCCGGAAGCTCGACCTGGCCATGACGCTCGTCGGCGGCCCGCGGGTCGTGTACCTGGACGAGCCCACCACCGGCCTGGACCCGCGCGCCCGGCACGAGCTGTGGGAGCAGGTCCGCGGCCTCGTGGCCGGCGGCGTCAGCGTGCTGCTCACCACGCAGTACCTGGACGAGGCCGACCAGCTCGCCGACTCGGTCGCCGTCCTGCACGACGGCCGGCTGGTCGCCCACGACACCCCCGCCGGCCTCAAGGCGGCCCACGACGCCGGCTCCCTGGACGACGTGTTCCTCGCCCTCACCGCTCCCGACGACGCGACGAAGGAGGTGGCGTGATGACCGCCGCCGCTCCCGCCCCGGTCCGCCCGACCGCCGGCCCGTCCGGCCCGGCCCGCGCGGCCGGCGACCTGGCGACGATGTCCCGCCGCAGCCTGCTGCGGATGGTCCGCTACCCCTCGCTGACCGTGCTCATCGTGGGCACGCCGGTGATCCTGCTGCTGCTGTTCGTCTACGTGTTCGGCGGGGCGTTCGGCGCCGGCGTCGCCCCCGGCGTCACGCCCGGCGCGGCGGGGCGCGACGCGTACCTGGCCTACATCCTCCCGGCGGTGCTGGTGATCACGGCGGCCAGCGTCGCGCAGTCCACGGCGATCAGCGTGGCGATGGACATGACCGGCGGGATCGTCACCCGGCTGCGCACCATGCCCGTCGCGCCGGTGTCCGTGCTGGGCGGCCACGTCGTGGGCGCCGTCGTGCAGACCCTGCTGGCCGCCGCCGGCGTGCTCGGTGTCGGCGTCCTGCTGGGCCACCGGCCCGGTGCCGGAGCGCTGGACTGGCTGGGGCTCGCGGGCTTCTTCGTCCTCTTCGCGCTCATGCTCGCCTGGTTGTCGGTGGCCATGGGCGCGGCGGCCCGGTCGGTCGAGTCGGCGTCGAACACCCCGATGATCCTGCTGCTCCTGCCGTTCCTGGGCAGCGGCTTCGTCCCGGTGGACACCATGCCCACGGCGGTCCGGCTGTTCGCCGAGCACCAGCCCTTCACCCCGGTCATCGAGACCGTCCGCGGCCTGCTCGCCGGCACCTCCCTGGCGGCGACGACGGTGTGGACGGCCCTCGCCTGGCTCGTGGCCCTGACCGTCCTCGGCTGGCTGTGGGCCCGCGCCGCCTACCGCCGCCCGCGCGTCTCCTGACGTCCGCGTCCGCGACCGCGACCGCGACCGCGCCCGCCCCGCCGCGTGCGGGGCGGGCGCAATCGTGCGCGGCTCCGGGCGCGGTCGGCCCCCCGGCGTGTGCGCGATCACACGCTCTGACAGAGTGCCCGGGGAGCACTCGACGAAGGGGCCGCATGAGCATCCTGGGCACCCGCGTGGTCCGCACCGAGGACCCGCTGTTCCTGACCCGTGGCGCGATCTACACCGACGACCTCACCGACGAGCGGCTCGCCGGGGCCGTGCACGCCACCTTCGTGCGCTCGCAGGTGGCCCACGGCCGCGTCCTGTCCGTGGACGCCGACGCCGCCCGCGAGGCGCCCGGCGTCGTCGCCGTCGTCACCGCCGCCGACCTCACCGACCTGGAGCCGCTGCCGGCCGGCCTGCCGATGGTCCCGCCGGCGGTGCGGCGGCCCTGGCTCGCGGGGGACACCGTCCGGTTCGTGGGCGAGCCCGTGGCCGTCGTCCTGACCGAGGACCGCTACCAGGGCGAGGACGCCGCGGAACTGGTGTCGGTCGACATCGACCCGCTGCCGGCCGTGGTGTCCCCTGCCGCCGCGGTGCGCGACGAGGTGCTGCTCTTCCCCGAGGCCGGCACGAACGTGCTCGCGACGTTCGGCACGCCGGTCCCGGAGGGGTTCTTCGACGGCTGCGACGTCGTCGTCCGGCAGCCGATGGTGAACCAGCGGGTGGCGCCCGCGCCGCTGGAGACCCGGGCCGCGGCGGCCGCGTGGGGCGACGACGGCCGGGTGACGATCTTCTGCTCCAACCAGAGCGCGCAGCAGGCCAAGGGGCAGATCGCCGGCTGGCTCGGGCTCGACCCGGCGCTGGTGCACCTGGTCACCCCCGACGTCGGCGGCGGCTTCGGCGCGAAGATCGGCGCCGACCCGGAGTTCGCGCTGGTCGCCTGGCTGGCCCGGCACGTCGGCCGGCCCGTCCGCTGGGCGGAGAGCCGGTCGGAGAACATGGTGGGGATGGTCCACGGCCGCGGCCAGGACCAGGTGGTCACCATCGGGGGCCGGCGCGACGGCACGATCGAGGCCTATGCGCTGGAGGTGCTGCAGGACGCCGGCGCCTACCCCCGCCTCGGGGTCGTCCTGCCGCGGTTCACCCGGCTGATGGCGGCGGCCACCTACGCGTTCCCCAAGGTGCACGCCCACGCCCGGTCGGTGGCCACCACCACCACGCCGACGGGCGCTTACCGGGGCGCCGGCCGCCCGGAGGCGACCGCGGCGGTGGAGCGGGCGATCGACGTGTTCGCCGCCGAGATCGGGATGGACCCGGCCGAGGTCCGCCGGAAGAACCTGGTCCCGCCGTTCGACGAGCCGTGGACCACCGCCAGCGGCGCCACCTACGACACCGGCGACTACGCCGCCGCCCTCGACCGCGTCCTGGAGGCGGCCGGCTACCCGCGGCTGCGGGCCGAGCAGGCGCGCCGCCGGGAGCGCGGCGACGTGCGGCAGCTGGGGATCGGGCTGTCCACCTACGTCGAGGTCACCGGCGCCGACAGCGGGTTCGGTGCCGCCGAGTCGGCGTCGCTGGAGGTCCACCCCGACGGCACCGCGACCGTCCTCACCGGCACCTCCCCGCACGGGCAGGGGCACGCGACCACCTGGGCGATGCTGGCCAGCGACCAGCTGGGCATCCCGGTGGACAGGATCACCGTGCTGCACGGCGACACCGACCGCATCCCGCGCGGCGGCGGCACGATGGGCTCCCGCTCCCTGCAGCAGGGCGGGACGGCGGTGCACCAGGCCGCCGTGGAACTGGTCGAGCTGGCGCGCAAGCGCGCCGCCGAGGTGCTGGAGGCCGACCCCGACGACCTCGAGGTCGACCTCGCCGCGGCCGGCCTCGCCGTGCGCGGGACTCCGGGTGCGGGCATCACCTTCGCCGAGCTGGCCGAGCGCGAGCCGCTGCACGTCGACACCCGGTTCACCGCCGCCGGGCCGACCTTCCCGTTCGGGGCGCACCTGGCCGTGGTCGAGGTGGACGTCGAGTCGGGCAAGGCCGAACTGGTGCGGATCGTGACCGTCGACGACGCCGGCACCATCGTCAACCCGCTGCTGGCCGAGGGGCAGCGGCACGGCGGCATCGCGCAGGGGGTGGCGCAGGCGCTGCTGGAGGAGGTCGTCTACGACGCCGACGGCAACCCGCAGACCTCCACCCTGGCCGACTACCCGTTCGTCTCGGCCACCGAGCTGCCCGGCTTCGAGCTGGTCGAGATGGCCACGCCGACGCCGCTCAACCCACTCGGCGCCAAGGGGATCGGCGAGGCCGGGACCATCGGCGCCACGCCGGCCGTGCACAACGCCGTCGTCGACGCGGTCGCGCACCTCGGCGTCCGGCACATCGACATGCCCGCCACCCCCATGAAGGTGTGGCGCGCGATCCAGCAGGCCCGCCCGGGAGGAACCGACGCATGCAGGTGACCATCACCGTCAACGGCGCCGAACGCACCGACGACGTCGAGCCGCGGCTGCTGCTCGCCCACTACCTGCGCGACGTCCGCGGCCTCACGGCGACGAACATCGGCTGCGACACCACCTCCTGCGGGGCCTGCACGGTGATCGTCGACGGGCTGTCGGTGAAGTCCTGCACCGTCCTCGCGGTCGCCGCCGACGGCACGCGGGTGACCACGCTCGAGGGCCTGGCCGGCCCGGACGGCGAGCTGCACCCGGTCCAGGCGGCGTTCCGCGCCGAGCACGGCCTGCAGTGCGGCTTCTGCACGCCGGGGATGGTGATGGCCGCGATCGGCGTGCTCGCCGACAACCCCGACCCCTCCGAGCGCGAGGTGCGCGAGGGGCTGGAGGGCAACCTCTGCCGCTGCACCGGCTACCACAACATCGTGCGGGCGGTCCGGGCCGCGGCCCAGGCCGGTCCCGGGGCGGGGCAGGTGCCGGCGTGATCCCCGCGCCGTTCGACTACGTGCGGGCCGGCTCGGTGGCGGAGGCCGTCGCCGCGCTGACCGAGCACGGGGACGACGCGAAGCTGCTGGCCGGCGGGCACTCGCTGCTGCCGCTGATGAAGCTGCGGCTCGCGGTCCCGGCGGTGCTGGTCGACATCAGCCGGGTCCCGGAGCTGCGCCACGTCCGGGTCGAGGGCGACGAGGTGGCGATCGGCGCGGGCACCCGGCACTTCGAGCTGGAGCGCTCGGAGGTGGTGCGCGCCGAGGTGCCGCTGCTGTCCCGCGCCGCCTCGCTCGTCGGCCACCCGCAGGTCCGCCACCGCGGCACCCTCGGCGGCACGGTGGCGCACAGCGACCCGGCGTCCGACCTGCCGACCGCGCTGCTGGCGCTCGGGGGCGACGTCGTCGTCCAGGGGCCGGGCGGGCGCCGGTCGGTCCCGGTCACCGAGTTCTGGCTCGGCTTCTTCGAGACGGCGCTGGAACCCGACGAGGTCGTCGTGGAGCTGCGGGTGCCCCGGACCGGCGCGGCCGGGTGGGGCTACGAGAAGTTCACCCGGCGGGCCAACGACTGGCCCATCGTGGCCGCCGCCGCGGTGCAGGGGCGGGTGGCGCTGGCGAACATGGCCGGCGCGGTGGTGCGGGCGAGCGCCACCGAGGAGGCGCTGGCCGCCGGCGCGTCGATCGCCGACGCCGCGGCGCTGGCCGACCGGGGCCTGGAGCCGTCGTCGGACATGCACGCCGACGCCGAGTACCGCCGGCACCTCGCCCGCCTGCTCACCCGCCGCGCCCTGGAGAAGGCCGCGTAGGGTCCCCGCCGCGAGCGGGGGGGAGGGGCCCTCTCTCAGCGGTGCGGGGGCAGCATCCCGGCGCCGACGGTGGCGTTGGTGGCCTCGTCGATGAGGATGAACCGACCGGTGACCCGGTTGCGGTCGTAGCCGTCGACGAACAGCGGCTGGGTGGTGCGCAGCTTGACCCGGCCGATGTCGTTGCGGCCCAGCTCGGTGGCCTCGAGGTCGCGGTGCAGCGTGTTGACGTCGAGCCGGTAGGCCAGCTCCTTGACCACCGCGCGCACCGTGCGGGTGGTGTGCTTGACGGCCAGGCGCTGGCGCGCGCGCAGCGGCTCGTCGGTCATCCAGCAGACCAGCGCGTCGAGGTCCTGGGTGGCCTGCGGCACGTTGCCCGGCCGGCAGATCAGGTCGCCGCGGGAGACGTCGAGGTCGTCGGCGAGGCGCACGGTCACCGACATCGGCGCGAACGCCTCCTCGACCGGCCCGCGCGGGCCGTCGATGCCGGCGATCGTCGTCGTCAGGCCGCTGGGCAGCACCTCGACCTCGTCGCCGGGCCGCAGCACGCCGCTGGCCACCGTGCCCGCGTAGCCGCGGTAGTCGTGGAACGCGTCGGACTGCGGCCGGATCACGTACTGCACCGGGAAGCGGACGTCGACCAGGTTGCGGTCGCTGGCGACGTGCACGTGCTCCAGGTGGTGCAGCAGCGAGGGCCCCTCGTACCACGGGGTGCGCGTCGAGCGGGTCACCACGTTGTCGCCGTGCAGCGCCGAGATCGGGATGACGGTGAGGTCGGGGACCGACAGCTTGGCGGCGAACGCGGTGAACTCGTCGCGGATCCGCTCGTAGACGTCCTCGGACCAGTCGACGAGGTCCATCTTGTTGACGGCGACGACGAGGTGCGGGACCCGCAGCAGCGAGGTGAGGAACGCGTGCCGGCGGCTCTGCTCGACCATGCCCTTGCGCGCGTCCACCAGCACGATGGCCAGGTCGGCGGTCGAGGCGCCGGTGACCATGTTGCGCGTGTACTGCACGTGGCCGGGGGTGTCGGCCAGGATGAAGGTGCGCCGCGGGGTGGAGAAGTACCGGTAGGCGACGTCGATCGTGATGCCCTGCTCGCGCTCGGCGCGCAGGCCGTCGGTGAGCAGCGCCAGGTTCACGTAGTCGCCGCCGGCGCTGGCCCGCTCCACCGCCTCGTACTGGTCCTCGAAGACGGCCTTGCTGTCGTAGAGCAGCCGGCCGATGAGGGTGCTCTTGCCGTCGTCGACCGAGCCGGCGGTGGCGATCCGCAGGATGTCCCTGCGGGCGACCGCGAGGTCGTGCGCCTGCTCCGCCGCGGCGGAGTGGACGTCGACGGGGGCCTGGGAGGCCGTCATCAGAAGTAGCCCTCCTTCTTCCGGTCCTCCATGGCGGCCTCGCTGACCTTGTCGTCGCCGCGGGTGGCGCCGCGCTCGGTCATGCGGGTCACGGCGATCTCGGCGATGACCTCCTCGACCGTGCGGGCCTGGGAGCGCACGGCCGCGGTCAGGTTGGCGTCGCCGACGGTGCGGTAGCGGACGGTCTCGCGGAACACCCGCTCCCCGTCGCGCGGGGTGATGAACTCGTTGACCGCGTAGAGCATCCCCTGGCGCTCGACGACCTCGCGCTCCTGGGCGAGGTAGAGCGGCGGGATCGCGATGTCCTCGCGGGCGATGTACTGCCAGATGTCGAGCTCGGTCCAGTTCGACAGCGGGAACACGCGGATCGACTCGCCCAGGTGGATCCGGCCGTTGTAGAGGTCCCACAGCTCCGGCCGCTGGTTCTTCGGGTCCCACTGCCCGAACTCGTCGCGGAAGCTGAAGACCCGTTCCTTGGCCCGCGCCTTGTCCTCGTCGCGCCGCGCGCCGCCGAACAGGGCGGTGAAGCCGTGCTCCTCCACCGCGTCGAGGAGCACCGGCGTCTGGATGCGGTTGCGCGAGCCGTTCGGCTCCTCCTTGACCCGTCCCGCGGCCATGGCCTCCGGAACGGAGGCGACGATCAGCTGCACGCCGAGCTCGGCGACCCGCTTGTCGCGGAACTCCAGGACGTCGGGGAAGTTCAGCCCGGTGTCGACGTGCATCACGGGGAAGGGGATGCGGGCCGGGGCGAACGCCTTGCGGGCCAGCTCCAGCATGACGATCGAGTCCTTGCCGCCGGAGAACAGCAGCGCCGGCCGCTCGAGCTCGGCGGCCACCTCGCGGATGATGTGGATCGATTCCGCCTCGAGCGTCTCCAGCTGGGTCAGCCGGTAGTCAGGGGTCGTCACGCGCGGAGGCTCCGTGGGCTCGACAGCAACATCAGTGGGTGTGCAACCGCACCGGGCCGGTACGGATTCCCGCCCCAGTGTCCCTGATCACCCGGGGGCCACGGCCGTGAGGATCGTCTCGCCCAGCTCCGGGCGGCACACCACCAGGTCGGGCAGCGACGGGTCGGGCCCGTTGTAGCGCAGCGGGGAGCCGTCCAGCCGGACGGCGACCAGCCCGGCGGCGAGCGCGACCGCGACGGGAGCGGCCGAGTCCCACTGGTACATGCCGCCGGCGTGCACGTAGGCGTCGACCTCGCCGCGCACCACCGCGGCGACCTTGAACCCGGCCGACCCCATCGGCACCAGGTCCGCACCGAGCGCCCGGGCGGCCGCGTCCGCCTGGGCGGGCGGGCGGGTCCGGCTCACCGCGATCCGCAGCCGGCCGCCGTCGCGGGGCGGGACGGCCGGCGGCGGATCGGTCACCAGGACGGCGTCGGCGCCCAGGCCGGGCAGCGCCACCGCGGCGGCGGTCAGCGTCCCGCCCTGCCAGAGCGCGACGTGCACCGCCCAGTCCCGGCGCCCCTCGCCGTACTCGCGGGTGCCGTCGAGCGGGTCGACGATCCACACGCGGTCGGCGGCCAGCCGGCGGGGGTCGTCGACCGCCTCCTCGCTGAGCACCGCGTCGCCCGGGCAGCGCTCGGCCAGCACGGCGGCGATGGCGGTTTGCGCCCCGGCGTCGCCGCGGTCGCCGAGCTCCCGGCCGCCGGGCGAGCCGTCCGACCGCAGGGACAGCAGCACCCGGGCCGCGGCCGCGGCGGCCTCCCGGGCGACGCCCACGTCGCTCACCGGAGGCCCCGGACGGCGGTCGCGTCGGTGGGCCGCCCGGGGGGACGGTGCCGGCCGGCGGCGTCGGTGATCCGGCCGAAGTAGCCGGCCAGCTTCTCCGGCCGGGGCGCGACGAACACGCCGCGCGCCTCGACCAGGGCACGGTCCGGTTCCGCGGCGAGCGCGATCGAGCCCTCGACGGCGGTCCGCCGGCCGGCGTCGTCGACGACGCGGGCCCGCAGCACCACCGGGGTGTCCAGCGGCACGGGCCCGCGGTAGTCGAGCTCGAGGTGCGCGGTCATGCCCCACAGCCCGGCCGCGATCGCGGCCGAACCCAGCATCTGGTCCATGAGCAGGCCGCTCATCCCGCCGTGCAGGTAGCCGGGCGGGCCCTCGTAGGCCGGGCCCAGGACGGCCTCGGCGACGATCCCGCCGTCCTCCCGCCGGATGTCCAGCGGCGGCGCGATCGCGTTGCCGACACCGGTGACCGGGCTGTACACCCGGCGGAAGGCGATCGGGTCGTCCAGCGCCGGCAGCTGGTGCGCCGGTCGCTGCGCCCGGCGGAGCCGCGCGGTGGCCGCCCGGGCCTCCGCCGCGACCGCGCGCAGCTCCTCGGCCGGCACCGTCGTGCGCACCGAGGCGTCGAGCAGCGCGCGCAGGGCGCCGCCGAGCTCGGTGACGGCGGCCAGCAGCGTCGGGTCAGCGGGTTCGGGTGCCACGACCGGACGGTAACGAGGCGTCCGGCGGCTCAGGACGGTGGGCCGGACCGGCGCAGGCGCATGGTGAACGCGGCGCCCTCCCCCGGGGCGGTGACCAGGTCCACCGTGCCGCCGTGCGCGGCCACCAGCGACGCCACGATGGCCAGCCCCAGCCCGGTGCCCCCGGCCTCGCGGGTGCGCGACGCGTCGGCCCGGTAGAACCGCTCGAACACCCGCGCGGCGTCGTCCGCCGTCATGCCCGGTCCCTCGTCGGCCACCCGGACGAGCAGGACGTCGGGGTCGGCGTCCTCGGCGACGGTCACCGTGATCCGCGCGGTCTGCGGCGTGTGGGTCAGCGCGTTGGTGACCAGGTTGCCGACCACCTGCCGCAGCCGCGCCTCGTCGCCGAGGACGACGGGCACGTCGGTCAGCGACTCGTCGAGGTGCAGCGCGATCGGGCGCTCGGGCTGGACGGCCCGCGCGTCGTGCACCGCGTCACCGGCTATCTCGGCGAGGTCCACCGGGACGATCGACAGCGGCCGCTGCTGGTCCATGCGGGCCAGCTGCAGCAGGTCCTCGACCAGCAGCCCCATCCGCGCGCCCTCGGCCTCGATGCGGCTCATCAGCCGCCGGGTCTCCTCCGGCCCGCCGACGGCGCCCTGCCGGTACAGCTCGGCGAAGCCGCGGATGGAGGTGAGCGGGGTGCGCAGCTCGTGGCTGGCGTCGGCGACGAAGCGCCGCATCCGGTCCTCCGACGCCCGGGCCTGGGCCTCGGAGGCCTGCTGCGCCCGGAACGAGCGCTCGATGCGGGCCAGCATGCCGTTGAGCGCCGTCGACAGCCGGCCCACCTCGGTGCGCTCCGAGCCCTCCGGGACCCGCTGCGAGAGGTCCCCGGCGGCGATCGCCTGCGCCGTCCGCTCGACGTCGGCCAGCGGCCGCAGGCTGTTGCGCACCAGCAGGTAGCCGGCGACGCCCAGCAGGGCGAGCACGATCACCCCGACGACCACCTCGATGGTCACCAGCCGCTTGATGGCCGCCTGGTCGCGGGTGATGTCGGTGCCGATGACGACGGTGTAGCCCTGGCCCAGGTTGCCGCTGAGCAGCCGCCAGTCGGTCGTCCCGTCCTGCGACCGCACGGTCACCGGCTCGCCCAGCCCGCCGGGGGTGGTCTCCGGCGTGACCGTCGGGAGGTCGGGGAGGACGGCGGCGTCCTCCGGGGGACCCTGCACGACCACGGGCTCGTCCGAGCCGGGCGGCAGGCAGGCGACGTAGGTACCCCCGGGCACGGGCTGGTACTCCGCGCGCAGGCAGATCTCCAGCACGCGCGGGCCGCGCTGCTGAGCCTCCCTCATCGCGTTGACCAGCTGCGTGTCCTGCTGGTCGGTGAGGTAGTCCCGCAGCAGCGACGTCGCCGCGATCCCGGTGGCGCCGAGCCCGACGGCGACGAGCGCCACGAGCAGGGCGACGAGGGTGACCCGCAGCGGGACCCGCGACCCCGGGGCCCTCCGGGCGGTGCCCTCGACCAGCGGGGCAGCGCTCATGTGCCGCGCGGCAGCCGCAGGGTGTAGCCCACCCCGCGGATGGTGTGCAGCAGCCGCGGCTCGGTGGTGTCGACCTTCCGGCGCAGGTAGGAGATGTAGGACTCCACGACGTTGGCCTCGCCGTTGAAGTCGTAGTTCCACACGTGGTCGAGGATCTGCGCCTTCGACAGCACCCGCCCGGCGTTGGCCATGAGGTAGCGCAGCAGCTTGAACTCGGTCGGCGACAGGGCGATCAGCTGCCCCGCCTTGAGGACCTCGTGCGACTCCTCGTCGAGCTCGATGTCGGCGAAGGTCAGCCGCGGGGCCTCGGCCGCGCGCTGCGGGCCCCGGCTGCGGCGGAGCACCGCCCGGATGCGGGCGAGCACCTCGTCGAGGCTGAAGGGCTTGGTGACGTAGTCGTCGCCGCCGAGGGTCAGCCCGGAGACCTTGTCCTCCGCCGCGTCGCGGGCGGTCAGGAACAGCACGGGCGTGTGCCGGCCGCTCTCCCGCAGCCGGCGGACGACGCCGAAGCCGTCCAGACCGGGCATCATCACGTCGAGCACGAGCAGGTCGGGCCGGAAGGAGGCGGCGAGCGCGAGGGCCTGCTGGCCGTCGGCGGCCGTCGCCACCTCGAAACCGGCGTAGCGCAGGCTCGCCGAGAGCAGCTCGCGGATGTTCGGCTCGTCGTCCACCACCAGGAGGCGGGCCTCGGGCGCGGGGCGCCCGTCGGGCTGGCTGCCGGTCACGGCTCCTCCCTGGGGGCGTGCAGATGCCGTCGTCATGCCTGAGAGGTTCCTGGCACCGGCTTCGGCTGCCCTGGACGGTACCTGTGAACTCGCTGTCAGCGACGTCGGCGGACGGCCCGCGCCGTCAGCCGGCGGGGGACATGGCCCGCCCGCGCCGCCAGTACCCGATCGCGTGGTGCTGGGCCCGGCCGAGCCCCCAGCGGCCGCGCAGGTCGGCCCGCACCGCGCGGACGGCGGCCGACTCGGCGGCCACCCAGGCGAACAGGTCCTCGCCGTCCGGCCGCTCCAGCGCGGCGACCGCGTCGGCCAGCAGCGTGCTCTCGCCCGGCGGCGTCCCGCCGCGGTGCAGCCAGCGCACCTGCACGCCCGCCGGGGCGGCGAGGGGCTGCTCCTCCTCCGGGCCGGCCACCTCCACCAGCGCCAGGCCGCGCACCGACGGGGCCGCGCCGGCCAGGACCCGCGTGATCGCCGGCAGGGCGGTCTCGTCGCCGGCGAGCAGCAGGTGCTCCGCCGGCCGGTCGCCGAGCGGGGCGCCGCCGGCGACGCCCAGGGGCGCCCCGGCCGCCGCGGCCGCGGCCCAGGCGGCGGCCGGCCCTGTGCCGTGCAGCACGAAGTCGATCTCCACGGTGCCGGCCGCGGGGTCCTGCCGTCGGGCGGTGTAGCTGCGCAGGCTCACCCCGTGGCTGCCCGTCGGCCAGACGATGCGGCCGTCCCGGGCGATCGACGGCCAGGACGGGGCGTCGTCGCCGACCCGGGGGACCAGCAGGTGGACGGTGGGCCCGGCGGCCGCCACGGCCGCCTCGGCGCCGTGCAGCAGGACCCGGCGCACCGTCGGCGTCACGTCGGTCACCGACGCGACGGTGAGGACGTCGACCGGCCGGACGTCGGGAGCGTTCACGGGGATCCAGCGTAGGAACGGGCCGGCCCGGCCGTCCCCGGGGGAATGGGGTCGACCGGGCCGGCGCTCGGGGACGGCGGTCGTCCTCACCCTCGGTAGCCGCGATCCGCGTGCGGACCAGCGCGTTCCGGTGGAGGAGCCCCCGTCGACGACCACGCTACGTCACCGTCCGCCCGTCGCCAGTGCCCGCACGGGTGAGACCGCGTTCCTTTCGGGTGATGTGTGCCCGCCGCGCGCCGGGGGCAGGGGAGCGGGGACGCCGGCAGCGAGGAGGAGCGATGGCCGACGACTTCGAGAAGGGTGACCACGTCACCTGGAACAGCCACGGCTCGAAGGCCGAGGGCACCGTCCAGCGCAAGATCACCTCGGACACCGAGGCCGCGGGCCGGACGGTGCGCGCGAGCGAGGACGAGCCGCAGTACGAGGTGAAGAGCGACAAGAGCGGGGGCACGGCGGTCCACAAGCCCGGTGCCCTGCACGAGGACTGACGGGAGTACGCAGTGACGGAGAGCGCAGACCAGTTCGCCGGTTCGTCGGCGCGCAGCACCAAGCACAGCCCCCGGGTCGACGAGGAGCTCGAGCACGAGGTCCAGGGCATGCTCAAGGCGGAACGGGCCACCCGCGCCGAGGAGTGGCGCGAGGTCGAGCCGGTGGCCGAGGGAGAGCCGGACGTCGACGCCGACCCGGCCGGGACCCTCGTCGGTGGCACCCCGGTCGGCATGGACGCCGACGCGGTGGTGCGGCGGGCGGAGCTAGCCCGCTGGCTCGACCGCGCCGACTTCCCCAGCGACGGGCCGGGCCTGGTGGAGGCCGCGCGCGACCACCGGGCGCCCGACGCGGTCGTCGCCGAGCTGGAGCGGCTGCCCGGTGGCCAGGCCTACGAGCGGATCGGCGACGTCGTCCGCGCGCTGGGCTACCCGACCGAGACCTGAGCCGTGCCCGCCGCCGGGGCCTCAGGCCTCGGCGGCGGGGCCGACCCCGTCGGACTCCTCCTGCGCGATCTCCTCGCGGCCGCGCCGGCGGAACAGCTTGGAGCCGGGGAAGCCCTTCACCACCTCGCGCAGGTCCTGGACGGTGTCGAGCAGCGCGTGCACGTCCGGCGCCACGCCCTCGAGGGTCTGCAGCACCGGCAGGACGTCCTCGTCCAGGTGGGTCACCAGCGTGGGCAGCCGGTCGATCAGCGTGACCAGGGCCTCGACCTCGTGCGGGTCCATCGTCTCGGCGAACCGGCGCAGCGAGGGCGCCAGCTGCCGCAACGGCTCCGCGTAGCCGTCGACGACCGGCTCCATCCGGCCGACCAGCCCCTCGGCGCGGCCGAGCGCGTCGTCGGCCCGCGCCGTCGTCCGGCCGACCGCGGTGATCGCCTCGTCGGCCTTGGCGCGCGTGCCGGCCACGGCGGCGATCGCGTCGTCGGCGTGCTGCTGCGTGCCGCCGAGCCGCTCGATCGCGTCGTCGGCCCTGCGCCGGGTGTCCCCGACCTCCTCGATCGCCCGGTCGGCGCGGTCCCGGGTCGCCTCCAGCGCGGTCAGCGCCGCCTCGGCGCGCCCCACCGCGACCTCGACCCGGCCGATCACCGTCGTGACCCGGCCGAGCAGCTCCTCGACCCGGCCCACCACCGCGCCGATCCGGGGGACCAGCGCCAGCGCGTCGGAGACGCCCTCGCGCAGGCCCTCCACGGCGTTCAGCACGTCACCGGGGCCGGGGATCGAGGGAAGTCTCACGCCTGGGACGCTACGACGGGTGCGCATCCGGCGCCCCTCGGTACAGGCGAGTCGACCCGATCGGGCGGCCGGTCCCCGTATCGTGGGAGGACCGCCGCACGGATGCGCGGGCCCCGGCGCCTGGCGCCGGTGCGGACGGGGGACGGCAGCGCAGGCACGGCCACGATGGGAAGTCGACAGCGGTGGGGGATCAGCCGAGGCGGGACGACGGCGGCGACCGTCGGGCACCCGGTCGGTCCCGTGCCCGCGCCGACCAGCCCGGCGCCCAGCCCATCACCGTCGAGCAGCTGCTCGCCCGCCAGGGCGGACCGGCCACCGGACGGCGGCGCGCGGTCCGGCGCGGCGAGGCCGACACCCCCCGGCTGAAGGCCCCGGACGCGCCGCCGCCGGGCACCCGCGGCGGGCTGCCACCGGTCCCCGGCGCGCAGGCCCCGTCCGACGACGGACCGCTCGCCGCAGGGGTCGCCGCCGCCGCGCCGCCGTCCGCTCCGCCGTCCGCGCCGCCGTCCTCCTCCACCACCCCGCCGGGGGGGGGGGGGGGGGGGGGGGGGGGGGGGGGGGGGGGGGGGGGGGGGGGGGGGGGGGGGGGGGGGGGGGCGGGGGGGTGGGGGGGGGGGGGGCGGCGGGCG